>NZ_ABOX02000013.1 GCF_000172555.1 Pedosphaera parvula Ellin514 | reverse complement strand
CTTCAACAACACGTGTACCTTGGGCGCCTTTACATTAATCAATCCAAACCCTGCCGCCCTGAAGCTGACGCCGTTTGTCGCCAAGTACGATTCTGCTGGAAATGTTCTACGAGCTCAAATGCTCAGTACAAACTCCGTCTACTTGGCAGCGATGGCGCTGGATTCATTTAATAATCTCTATTTAACTGGAAGATTTTACGCAACTGCGAATTTTAGCGGTATAAGCTTGGTGAGTACAAATTCCTCGAACGGAACTTCTTTTTTGGCAAAATACGATCCGAACGGAAACATTCAGTGGATACAACTTGTATCAGGAACAACTCATGCCATTGCCGTAGATGAAGCTGGTAACGGTTTTCTGACGGGAGGTTTTAGTGGAAGAGTAGCAACGTTCGGGAGTCTTTCCGTGACGAATTCCAGCTTATTAGGCACTTACGTGAATATGTTTGTGGCTAAGTTTGACAACGCTGGGAACTGGCTTTGGGCAAGCCAGGGCGGTGGGAGTGGGTCATTGGCGGATTGCTACGGGACCTCGCTTGCTGTAGACACGGACGGCAATTGTTATGTATGTGGAGACTATAACCATTCCTTTGCCACCTTTGGTTCAGTAACGCTTCCAGCTCTAAGCGTTTTCAGTAATGGCTTTTTGGCGAAGTACAATTCTGCAGGGGCGGCTTTATGGGCGATCAGGCTGGGAGGTAGTGGTCCAGATGGGCTTGCCTCTGCTAATGAGTTTAACTCTTTGGCTTTGGACTGCGTAGGCAATGTTTTCATTAGCGGTCAGTCTTCCAGCACAAACGTTAGTCTCGGCTCCATCACTTTGACCAATACAAATGCATATAATTTACAAACAAATGCCCATAATTTAAGCATTTTTGCTGCAAAGTTTGACTCCAGTGGAAATGCTCTTTGGGCAAAGCAGGCATTGGGTGCGTACACTGGCGAGTTTAGCGGAATTTCTGTGGATGCATATGACAACGTCTATTTGCTTGGTTCCTTTGATGGGCAAGGAATCTTTGATGCGCTTACATTAAACTCCCCGAATAAGCCTTGGTTCTTCATCTCACGCATAAATGGTCCCGAGCTCAGTTTGTGCTCTGCAAATAGCCAAATGTTAGTTGCCTGGCCAACCAATGCGGTTGGCTTGCATTTAGAGAGCACAGGCGACCTGAATGCCAACGCATGGTCCGCCATGCCTAACGAACCCACTGTGATCGGAACTCAAAATACCGTGACTGTGAGTGCTTCCGGCAGCAGTCAGTTCTTTCGCCTTTCAGGACCTTAGATTGCGTACAACGGCGGCTGAAATAAATCACAATGATGCTTCAGCATGACTAACTCACAAGGCGCTTCGACTTTACGAAGCGCTTTTTGCTGCCTGGATAAAGGCCCTCACCTTTGCATGGTCCTTCTTTCCTGGGGCCGATTCCACGCCGCTGGACACATCCACGGCATAAGGCTGCACCTGGCGAATTGCATCGGCAACATTCTCCGGCGTCAATCCGCCTGCCAAAAATATTGGACGACCACGATTCTTCGCCGCGACGGCTAAATCCCAATTAAACTTCGCGCCTGTGCCACCCAGTTGACCAGCCACATACGCATCGAGCAACCAGGCGTCCGTGGGATAATCCGTCAATGCATTTAATGATTCTGCATCCTTGATGCGAAAAGCCTTGATGCTCATCACGGGAAAAAGCTGGCAAAACTCCGGCGTCTCCTCGCCGTGAAACTGCAGCACATTCAACCCACAATCAGTCACGGCACGCGACACCAATTCCTCCGTTGGATTCACGAACACGCCTACCTTGATGACATAGGGTGGAAGTTGATTCGCAATCTTCGCTGCAGTTTGCAGCGACACATTGCGCGGACTTTGTTCATAGAACATGAGCCCAATGGCATTGGCTCCTGCCTCGGCAGCCGCCATGCCATCTTCGATATTCGTAATCCCACAAATTTTAACAACCGTGCTCATGTCCGTGGCCCAGCATGCCATCATCCACGCCAAACGACAACCCACTGGTGCGACGACAATTGTGGCCTACAATTTGCTCCTTTTCAGCCAGGGAAAATGAAAAACCCAGGATTTCCAGAAAATAAAGGCGGTTTCGCGCCAAACAGCAGAGTCACTGCTCTGCTGCTGACTATAATTGGGACAGCGGCAGGTGTCTTCTTTTGCTCAACGGCACAGGCACAGCCCTACAAGGTCAACGCGCCCTGAGAACCAAAAGCATCCCTTCTCTTAATGATATGAAAAAAACAATTATGAAATTTATTGCTGCTGCTGTGGCATGCGTATCTTCTGTCCTTACACTCTCGGCATCCCCTGTGGATCCATCCTACAAAGTGGCGTGGGCCGAGAAATTCGGAAGCTTTTCGTCCTCTGCTTGCTTATTCGGAATGGACAAGGCCGGAAATTTTTACGTATGTGGATATTGGAGTTCCTCCTGGAATGCTCCTGCTCTCACCATCGGGAACCAAACCTTGACCAATCGGAGTGTTTACGATGCGACTAACCCCTACAGTCAACTATTTGATACCTTTGTAGCCAAATTTAGCCCGGCAGGAGAGCTGGACTGGGTGCGGCAAATTGGGGGCAACGGAGCAGATGAGGTGATCAAGATGTCGGTTGATAACGCAGAGAATGTTTATTTAACCGGATATACTTCGAGCACTAACTGCCTCGTGGGCACCAACCAGATAAGCACCGTGGGGGGCGAAGACTTCTTTATCGCCAAATATGATTCACAAGGCAACGCGCTTTGGGTTCGTCAGGCAGGAGGGAGTGGTTATGAAGTGGGAACAGGACTTGATGTGGATCCACAAGGAAACGTCTTCGTTGCCGGGACTTTTAATTCCCCAAGCGTCGCCTTCGGAACCAATATTTTAAACTTCTCCGGTTCGAATTCAAACCAGCCTGCCAGTTTCCTCGCCAAGTATAACGCCTCAGGAGACCTGATCTGGGCCCGCAGTGTGAGCGACCAAAGCTATGCTTACCCGATTAACATCCTAGGCACTGCTTTCCCGATTATCAAAGTGAACCATCAGGGCCATATTGTTTTAGCGGGCTCCTTTCAAGGAGCGGTTGATTTGGGCGGCATGACGTTGACGAATTCTGATGTTGCCACCTCCCAAGCCAGCTTCATTGCGAACTACGATGAGATGGGCAATTTAATTTGGGCGCGGCAAACCTTTACTGGAATCTACGCTTGTAACACTGCTCTGGCGATTGACGCTCAGGATAATATTTACGATGCAGGGTATTTTTGCAGATCCACAGTAAGCCTGGCCGGCATCGTGCATACGAACCAAGGTTTCCCGGTGGGAGATTCCTTTCTAACGAAATATGATCCCGCAGGAAATCTTTCCTGGTCTTCCTTCGTCACGGGCACCGCTGATGAGTCTATCAGCAATATTTCCATTGATGGTTCGGGAAATCCTTACATTTTTGGGTATTCCAGATCATCGGTCACAACTTTTGGCATTATGGCTGTTACCAACCAGGGGGCTTATTTTCCCAATGTGGACGACTCAACACTGGTTGCAAAATATGCCCCGGATGGAAACATTCTGTGGGCCAGAACAATGGCCTCGACGTCCCTGGAGAATTACGGTTCGGGGTTGGTGGTGGATAATCTGGGAAACATCTTTGTGGCTGGGAATTATATGCTGGGTGGTTACACAACCTCATTTACTTTCGGAGAAGTAACTTTGCCGGTCTCGACGTATAGCAGCGGCTATTTTCTCGCGAAGATCAACGGCCCAATGTTGAGCGCAAGTTCATCCGGCAACCAACTCACCCTTTCCTGGCCGACCAATGCTGTGGGTCTGCATTTGGAGGGTGCCGCCAGCCTCAACGGCCCATGGTCGGCATCGGCCAACGCGCCAACTGTGACTGCCGACCAAAATTCGGTTAGCGTGGATGCTTCCTCGGGCAGCCAGTTCTTCCGATTGAACGGACCATAGTCATGTAGGGCCCCACCTCCTTATCCAGCTGATTGACGAATCAACGTTGTGCATCCATGTTTGCGCAACTCGGTTGCTCGCATGAGCTTCGTGAGATTTTAAATCAGTTCACAATCATCGGAAGGGAAGTCTATGACGAAACTATTGGTGCTTTATTATTCGATGTACGGGCACATCGAGACCATGGCGAACGCTGTTGTTGAAGGAGCGCGGCAGGTCGAAGGTGTGGAGGTGACGCTTAAACGGGTGCCGGAAATCATGTCCGACGAAGCCGCGAAGAAGGCGGGAGCAAAGCTGGACCAGGCCGCCCCGATTGCTTCACCCAAGGAGCTTGACCAGTACGATGCCTTTATCTTTGGAACACCGACCCGCTTCGGCAACATGGCGGCGCAGATGCGCAATTTTTTCGATCAGACCGGCAGCCTGTGGGTGAGCGGAGCCTTGATTGGCAAGGTGGCCAGCGTGTTCACCAGCACTGGCACCGGGGGCGGCAATGAATCAACCATCATGACCTTTGTTCCAACTCTGATCCATCAAGGCATGATTTATGTCGGACTGCCTTATTCGTGCCCGGAGTTGGCCGATATCAGCGAGCTCAAAGGCGGCTCTCCCTGGGGAGCAGCCACAATTGCCGGCTCCGACGGTTCACGCATGCCGAGCGCCAAGGAACTTTCCATGGCGCGCTTTCAGGGCCAGCACGTCGCCACTATTGCTCATAAGTTAAAACCATAGCTCATGCTGCCGGACGCGCGGGAGTGAGCTTTACCCCCTCGTGCTGCAATAGGCGATTGATCTCCGAGATATGCGAACGATCACGCGTCTCCACGGTACACAGCACATGCACAGTGGATAAATCAGGACCGGCGAACGTGCGGTCATGCAATACTTCGGTGACGTTCGCACCGGTGGAAGCAAGGAGAGTGGAGAGTTGTGCCAGACCGCCCGGTCGATCACTGATGAGTGCGTCGAAACGATAGATACGGCCATCGGCAGCCAGTCCTTTCTCGATGACCCGGCTATGCGTCAGAGGATCGATATTGCCCCCGGAGAGGAGCAACACCACTTTCTTTCCCACCAACTCCGGCAACTCGCCGCCTAGCAATGCGGCCAACGGAGCGGCGCCCGCGCCTTCCACGATGGCCTTTTCAGCTTCAGCGATCCGCAGTATTGCCAGCGCCAGTTCCTCTTCACGAACAGTGACGACACGATCCACCAGGGAAGCAGCGATCCCGTATGTATGGCGTCCTACTTCCGCGACAGCCAATCCATCTGCCAACGTAAAACGTGCGGGAATGTGCACCGGCTTGCCCGCGTTCAAGGCTTCGGAGAACTTCGGCGCATTGCCCGGCTCCACGCCGATGATCGTGACCTCAGGTCTTAAGGCTCGCAGCACCGTTGCCACACCCGCAAGCAAGCCACCGCCACCCACTGGGACCACCACTGCTTCCAGATCGGGAACTTGTTCCAGTATTTCCAAGGCCACCGTACCCTGGCCAGCGATGACATTTAAATCGTCAAATGGATGCACATAGGTGAGTTGCTGTTCAGTCGCCAATTCGCTGGCATGCGCGCGTGCTTCCTCAAAAGAATTGCCGTGGAGAATAACCTTCGCCCCGAATCGTTGGCATCGACTCACCTTCACGAGTGGCGCAAACTTCGGCATAACGACGGTCACGGGTATTCCCAAACGCCGGCCATGCCAGGCCAATCCTAATGCATGATTCCCGGCGGATGCCGCCACGACTCCCCGCTCCGCCTCGTATGAGGAAAGCAAGCTGAGCGCATTGCACGCGCCCCTCTCCTTGAAACTGCCGGTGCGCTGCAGATATTCCCGTTTGCAATACACCTGGCTGCCGGTCAATTCCGACAGGGCAATCGACTCCGTGCAGGGCGTCTGGATAATGGCACCCTGCAGACGTTGATGGGCCGCAGTGATGTCGTGGAGCGAGAGCTTTTCAGTTGTTTGGGTTTTCATGGGGGCTTTGGAACAACAAAAAAGCCCTGAGTTTTCACTCAGGGCTGGATTTGAAATTCGCTTTTGATCGATGCGCGACTATCCCTGCCCCGAGAAGGAGCCAATAATGATCGCCATGATCATAATCGGTTGGACAGTGATGTTACGCATTTCTGGCTCTAAAGTGGCGATTTCTCGCACGGTTGTCAAGTTTCGTGAAGTTAACGCGCTGCGGACGGACTCACCAGAAACCGCACCCGGCCGGTCTTCACATCATACATGGCGCCGACGAGAGCAACGTCTCCGCGGTTGATAAGATCGTTGAGTATGCTGCTCCGCGAGCGAATGGTTTCCATGCTCACCACCACATTGTCCTCAGCCACTTTATCAACGAACGACTGATTCTTCGAGGATCTATCCTCACCCGGCGGAGTTTTCACGGCTTCCACGGCCGGTTGAATGTGTGCCAGGAGTTCGGTGATATGCCCCATTTTCGTGCCGTCACAAGCTGCCCCAACTGCGCCGCAACCCGTATGCCCCACCACTAGAATCAATTTGGCCCCGGCAACCTTGGTCGAGTATTCCAGGCTGCCAAGAATGTCGTCATTGATGATGTTGCCAGCAATTCGCGCATTGAAGATATCACCAATGCCCTGATCAAAAATAAGTTCGGCAGGAGCGCGCGAATCAATACAACTCACGACGGCCGCGTACGGATATTGATGCGCGCTGGTTCTCTTTACCTGTTCGCGGAGATTGCGATGCAGTGAATGGCCGGAGGCAAAGCGCTCGTTGCCTTGCTTTAGCATTTCCAAAGCTTGCGGTGGCGTGACGGCACTTTGGGTTTCATGGGTCTGGGTAATGTAGCTTGGACGCGCCGAGTATTCCTGGCGCGTTGAGGTGCAACCGCTCCAAACGAGCACGGTCGCAAGTAGCAGCAGGCAGGCAGATTTCATAGGCTGACAATGGATTGTAATCGTCGCTGATGGCTCAGCCAGGTCTTGACTTGCACACTCCGCTTTAAGACGGGAAAGCACAAGTGCGATTTTTCAGGGACAAGGCCGGATCGTATCGATTTTAAAAAAGCGGGTTTTGGGTGAATACCCCTGTTGGTTTGGAAGAACGAACAACTTAGGTTGGGATTGTTGCCCAAGGAATCAGGGAGCAAAGTTCCATCCGGCATTTCCAAATGAAGGAGCGGTCATCAGCCAAAGGGAATCTCGACCGTCGCCAGGAGCAGGAGGCGAATCCTGCGGAGAAGGAACAGTTGCGCGAAGAGGAGGAGGTGCAACATCGGACCGCCATCGGCGCGCACGTCGTATATGAGGCCATCCTGAAAGAAGGGGAACAGGAACTGAGCCGGCCCGCCTCGGCTCTGGCGTTCTCCGGACTGGCTGCCGGGTTATCGATGGGGTTTTCCTTTCTCACTCAAGGATTTCTCGAGGCGCATTTGCCGGCAACCAAATGGGCGCCGCTCGTTGCCAAGTTGGGATATTCCGTTGGTTTCTTGATTGTCATCCTCGGCCGGCAACAACTCTTCACTGAAAATACCCTCACGCCAGTGTTGCCGTTTTTGAGGCATCCGAATATCCGCACGTTGTCACAAATTGCCCGGCTTTGGATTGCTGTGTTCCTCGCCAACTGGGTGGGAACGATGCTGTTCGCATGGGTGCTGGGGCATTCGTCCATTATCGAGGACTCTTCGAGGGATACGTTTCTTAAAATTGGTCGCCAAGCCATGGGCGACAGTTTCGGCGGGACAATGCTGAAGGCAGTATTCGCGGGCTGGTTGATTGCATTGCTCGTCTGGTTGTTGCCGTATGCAGAAACCGGACGGGTTACGGTCATTATCATTATGACCTACGTCATTGCGCTGGGTTCCTTTAGCCACATCATCGCCGGTTCAGTGGACACCTTCTATCTGGTGGCCCTTCACGATCGCACCTTCGGTCAATACCTGATCCAATTCATGCTGCCAACGTTGATCGGAAACATCATCGGGGGTATCGCCCTGGTAACGGCACTGAACCACGCGCAAGTGGTGGCGGGTACTGATCATGATTGATCGGGACTACTTTTAAACTGCCAATTAAATGCCTGGCGCCAGGCATGGTTCCAACCACGAAGATTTAACCCTGAACCGAAGTCACTTAAGGTTTGCGGCGCGATCGTTTACCCTTGGAGGCAGCCTGGTCCGCCGGGGCCTTATCCGCCTGTTCCTTGGCCAAGGCTGCGGCCTTGGCTTGGGCGTCCTGGGTCTGCTGAACATATTGAGCCTGAGCACCGGCGGCTTTTTGGGCTTCGTCTGCGCTTTGAGCATTCCACGCGCGGTTCTTTTCATCCAGCTTGGCCTGCTCGGCCTTGATATTATCCGGAGTAAGTTTTAATGCCTCCAGGATTGCGGGATGCAGTTTCGCGAAATCGAAGGACTCCAATTGCAGATCGCTCTTGAAAATAATCTTCCTGCCAAACGCACTTCTAAACTCGGCATTGGTCATGAGCACCGTGTTGTTGGTGGAAACAATTCGGCTGAACACCATCGGATTGGTGGACAGCAAGGTAAAGGGAGGCTCAGAGACGCCTGATTGCCCCATGACTCCCAAGGTGGATACGAACAAAATGAATGCTGCAACGGTCGTTTTCATATAAGAAACGCGGGTGAAACCTCCATTAATAAAACTCCACGCTGGTGAGCCCGTCAATCTTAAATCCTCCGGAATGCCTGCCTCGTGCGTAGATTCGGGCTCCTGCGCCGCCAGAACGAATTCGAGCCAAGCCACTTTGCTTTCAGGACTTACAACCATGCCCCGCATTCCGCCCCCGAACCGGCCATGAAACACCTAAGTACTCGCTTTTTGAATCAAGGTTATTATAATTGGGAACGAGTTTGCTCCCGTAGCTCAAATGGATAGAGCAGCGGTTTCCTAAACCGTTGATCCCGGTTCAATTCCGGGCGGGAGTACCAGGCTTACTTTTTAACCCGCCAAAGCTGGCTTCTCCAACTGGTGACACATTCAGCTTGGCGAAAATGCTACGCAGATGTCTGCCGCTGTGTCTGTATCATGCACGAACCGTAACTCATGGTACATCTTTATCTAATCTTACCAGATCGCAGGATTAAATGTCATGCCTCAATTGGCAGAAGCTGGTTTTAAAACTTCGTGCGAGCTAAAGCATACCGACGAAGTCAAGGTTTACCCGCAGAACTCATTGTGTATAAAACGAGTTTTGAATTGATCACTGCATTCCGAGCCTATTCCGTGAGCCACACATTCTCCGGACAATGCACTCAACCACCAGTGATCAAAGCGAATGCCCGGTGAAACCTCATCGGCTTAAGTGGGAGGAGTGGCGGCTTGTTCGTGGTGGATGGGAAGTCGGACTTTGAAACGAGTTTCGCCAGGACGGGATTCGAATTCGATTTCACCGCCGTGACGGTCGCCGATAATCCGGTTGCTGATGATCAGGCCAAGACCAGTGCCGGTGCCAACTGATTTCGTGGTAAAAAAAGGCTCGAACATGCGCGACTGGACATCCGCAGGAATGCCAGCCCCGTTGTCCACGATTTCAACCACCAGCTGGTCATGTTCCAGGCTGGTGCCGACGCAGATTTTACCAGTGCCATTTACCGCGTCGATGGCGTTATCAATAAGGTTGGTCCACACCTGATTGAGTTCGCTGCCGTAAGCCATGATGCGCGGCACGGAGCCATCAAATGCCCGGACCAGTGTCACATTCTTCAGTTTGTGGCCCAGTATCGTCAAGGTGCTCTCAATTCCCTCGTGGATATCCACTTCCTGCATCGGAGAGCGGTCCATGTAAGAATAGGATTTGACGGCCTTGACCAATTCCGCAATGCGCCCCGTGCTTTGATCCACTTGATTAACCAGCGACTTCAGATTAAGGCGAGCCTCCAGCCAACAAAAAGCATCCACATGGCTCACCGGCGGAAGTTTGTCAGTCAATTCAGCCAGCCAGGCCGAGTCCAATCCGGCATTGACGAAGGTAGGGGCGATGTCCCAGGCGCCAGGCACGCCATGAGCATCCAGCCAGTTGGCGATGGATTCCGCATGGTCACTGCGCGCGAGCGAGTCGAGCACGGGAGCCTTTCGTTCGGAAGCCTCTTGTGCGGCATTTAAAAGATGTTGCCAATGCTCAGTCTCAAGCACGTGACCGAGTTGGCAGAGAAGCGATTGGACTTTGTCCGAGGTTTCCTGCAGGTGGGCGGCGGCTCGCCGTGCCGCCGACGCCGGGTTGTTCAATTCGTGGGCCAATCCTGCCGCCATGGTGCCCAGGGAAACGAGTTTTTCCCGTTGCTGCGAGTAGCCTTCCATGTTCCGCATCCGGTTTGAGGCGGAACGAAAAATCTCCCGGGCCACGGATTGGCAGGTGGTCAACATCCGCCAAAAACTCTCTTCATCCAGTCGGAACAACCGGGCGGGCTTTGACACGCGGGCGACGGATACCCAGGGAATGTCCAGCAGGAGCATGACTTCGCCCAGGTAGTTTCCCGGCTTGGTAACGCCCATGAGAATTGACTGGCGATCGTAGGTGCGCGTGATACGAACTTCCCCTTCGAGCAGCACATAAAAGAACCCGGTCCGTTCCCCTTCGGCACCCAGTACCGCGCCGGCTGGCGCTTCAATTACTTCACCCGGTTCCAGGCAACCCAGTTGCGCATCGGTCAGCCCGGCAAACAGAGGCGTGGAACGGACCTGTTGGAGTTCAATTGGGCTCATGGTCATAGCAGGCCGAGGTATTGGTGAACGAGCTTCACCGCCATGGCACCTTCCCCCACTCCCGAGGTGACGCCTTTGGCGGAGCGATGACGGACATCACCGGCAACGAAGATCCCCGGAACGCTGGTTTCGAGATAAAACGGGTCGCGCTCCGCAGTCCAGCCAGGCGGGCGTCGGCCTTCGAGCATGAGGTGCTGCCCGGAAATCAGGTAGCCTTGCGCGTCCCGTTCAACGATGTCGGCGAGCCAGTCCGTCCGTGGGACAGCGCCGGCGTAAATCAATAGCGCGCTGGCGGAGACAGTTTCCGTCGCACACGTTTTGTTGTTCTGAATTGTAATGGTTTCACAGTGGTCAATGCCTGCCACAGCGAGGACACTGGAGTTTAATTTCACCTCGATATTCTTCGTCGCAACGATCTGGTTTTCCAGGTACTGCGACATTGAATCCGACAACCCGTTACCGCGCACCAGCATCGTGACCTTGCGGGCGAGCTTGGAAAAATACAGGGCGGCCTGGCCGGCGGAATTTGCACCGCCGACGATGTAAATATCACCTTCCCGATAGGAAAACGCGTCGGACATCGGCGCATAATAATAAACGCCGGAGCCGCTGAGCCGGTCCAATCCGGGCACGTCCAGTTTTCTGAAAGCAATCCCCGTGGCAATGAGCAGTGCCCGGCAACCGATCTCCGAGCCATCCGCGAGCGTCAGCACACGGGCGGGACCTTCGACCCTGACGCCCTTGACTTCCTGTGGCGCGAGGATTTCCGCACCAAACCGCCGGGCTTGAGCCACTGCCCGCCGGGCCAGATCGTTACCACTGAGCCCCATCGGAAAGCCGAGATAATTCTCGATGCGGGAACTTCGGCCCGCCTGTCCGCCGGGGGCTTCCCGTTCGATGAGAAGCGTGTGCAAACCATCGGCAGCACCATAGACGGCAGCAGCCAGGCCAGCCGGTCCGGCGCCAACCACCACCAAATCGTAAAATGGAAACTCTGCCTTGGTTTTCAATCCCAGCTTGCGAGCAACCTCCGCCGTAGGCGGGTTGTTCATGAAGGAGCCATCAGGAAAAACCACGATCGGCAGGGAGGTGGCGTCGGCGCCAGTAGTGCTAAGCAGTTGCTTCGCCGCCTCGTCCTTCTCAATATTGAGCCATTGGTGGGGCACAAAATTGCGTCCCAGAAAATCACGCACCTCGACCGAATGCGGTGACCACTGATTTCCAATGACCCGCACGCCCTGAAAGGTGGGATGATAGGAAGCCTGCCAATCATCGAGCATGTCATCGACCACTCCGTAAAGCCGTTCCTCCGGCGGATCCCAGGGTTTCATCAGGTAGTGATCGATATGAACACTATTGATGGCGCGAATAGCCGCATCGGTGTCCGCGTAGGCAGTCAACAGCGCCCGCTTTGCTTCCGGATAAAGTTCAATTGCCTTTTCCAGGAACTCCACGCCAGACATGCGCGGCATTCTTTGGTCTACAAGGAAGAGAGCCACGGGCTCATTGCGGAGTTTCAGCTGTTTGACTCCTTCAAGAGCTGCTGCGCCTGAATCTGCGGAGATGACTCGGTAACGATCTCCGTATTGCCGGCGCAGATCCCGTTCCACGGCCCGCAGCACGCCCGGATCGTCGTCCACTGTCCAAATCACTGGTTTCATCATAATTGCCTATCGCAAGTTTATTTGGTTTGAGGCATCGCTGGCCTTATCGAAGAAGTTTACAACTTCACTCGTGGGTTATGTAATGCTGTGCCGAAGGAAGAGCAACCACGAAGTGAATAATCATCAGGTTTATCGTCATATGGCCCAGTTTGAATTAGTAACCGGCATCCCGCATCCGAGAGTGTGAGCAATAAGGTCGCGAGACATTGTTCGATTCTGAAGAATCAACTGTGGACGAACATTATGTCAGAGGATTGTCTTTCACGATTGAGCGGCCATATTTCAGGTCAATGAGTTGACCTCAGGCTCGGCAGGCCAGGCGTCAGCGGGTATTTGCGCGACGCCAGGGTAGACAGCATACGCAGCCAGATTTGCAAGATTTACAACCCCGGTCCCTCCACCGCGCAATCGCATGTGGAAAGCAGTTTTGGACAACATGAACTGCATGAACGACTGGCTTTCGGCCGGTAACTTGATCGGGATTTCAACCATCACAAACACCGGAGAGCCGCCTTTCATCCGCAGATTAACGAATGAAACCAGCAAGTCGCCAACTGGCCTCGGTTCCTCCCGTTTGGCCATCAGCGCAGGTTGATCCAGGTGCGCATATTTATGAAATTCCTCTTCAGACAGCTCAACAATGTCCGTATAACCCGCCGGAAACCCCCAGCACTGGGAGAAAGTTTGAATGAAATCAACCCGGATCACCTCCGCCGAAACAAAGACAGTTTTGGAATTCCCGCTGCCGATAACGATGCGCGGCTTGGTAAAGAGCCTGGTCGGGTCGATGCTCTCCCATAGCTTTTCGGCCGCCGCTTTGTCGGTCTGGGCAAATGATTGAAGCGAGCCATCGGTGAGATGGAATTGTATCCTTAACGCAGGTGCAGAATCTTTTTCGTTTGAGTCCATTTTCACGGTGATTTGTGTTTTGTGCGATTCGCGACGAGAACGTCGTGTTGAGTAAGAATCTGCCGCATCGCTTGTTCAATCGGCAAGAGATTCTTTAGGCGGGTTCATAAGCATGCTTGAAACACTCATCAAAAGGCGAAACAGTCGCAACCCGACCCGAAGAAGTCGGCGTATTGGTTGCGCGCTCTCGCTCGAAAACCAACTGCTGCCCTGAGTATAAAGCCGAAGTGCTTCTTCGCAAGAGAGCTGGCTCGCGTCGGGATACATGGAACCTTTATGAGACATTTGCTGTTGCGTTCCCAGTCCGCATTTCCATTGGGTGGTCGCCTTCCCGCCAGGCATCAATTCCCCCCAGCAGGGGCCGCACGCGCGCGAAACCCTTGCGCTGGAGCAACTGCGCCACGCGGGCGCTGCTAACTTCATTGGGGCAGGAGCAATAAACGACGATGTCCCGGTCGTGTGGAAATTCGTGCCGCCGCCTCTCGATCTCGTCCAGGACGAGGTGGATGGCTCCGCGAATGACGGACGGATTCTGTTCCAGTTCCGCCTTGGAGCGCAAATCGAGAATGACCGGGTTCTCCCCGGCATCCAGGCTTTGGCGCAATTCCGCCACCGAGATCCGCGCCGTGCGCAACTCGCGCAGCAAGCTCCGCCGCTGCCAATATTTATAGGAAATGAAGGCTGCCGCCAACGCAGCCATCAGCCCCAAGGCACTCCCGCCGATGTGAACAATGGCTGCGGCGATTTGCTCCATCTGGCTGCTGAAAAAATGGCCAAGACAAAGATATAAACCTCCGTAAAGCAACGAGCCGAAGCCGTCAAAGAGGAGAAACCGGCCGATACCAACTCCTGCCATGCCGGCCAGTGGCGGCGCCACGGTGCTCATGCCCGGCACAAATTTCGCCACCACCACCCCGCGCAGTCCATAGCGCGTGAATACGTTTTGCGTTCGCCGAACGCACGAATCCGGCTCCAGCGAAATGCGGCAAAGAAAGCCCAAAACCTGGTTGCCTCGATACCGGCCGAGGTAAAACCAAAAAGCATCCGCGATCAGGCAGGCGATGACCGTGACCACGATCCCCAGGGACAGGCTGAATTTCCCGGTGGCCGAAAGGGCTCCCGCCGCCAGCAGCAATGGCAGGGCCGGGATTGGCAACCCCATCTGCTCCACCAAGATCGCCGCAAACAGGAGGGGCAGCCCATGCCGTATGAGAAACTGACTTGTTTCATTCAATCCGTTCATTCATTTCTTCAACTGCAGGTGAGTTTCCAGCATCCACCGCAGCCAGTCAACCCCACGCGCGCGGAACTCGGTAAAAAATCCCCTTCTCCGCATGTCGGCTTCTCCGTGGCTGTTTTTGGGTGTTCCGCCGGACTGAAACTTCTCGTCAATGGCAATCAAGGATGGCGCCTGCACTACTCCGTGGCGGCCGGCAGCAGGAGGCGGATGCTGACAGTGGTGCCCCGCCCGGTGAGGGAGGTCAGTTGAGCGCTGCCGCCCATGCGTGCGAGCCGTTCGGGAATGTTTTTCAAACCGTGGCCCTGTTCGATGGCGGCCTCAAGATCAAAGCCGAGACCGTTGTCCACGATGTCAATTTCCAGCAGTTGTTTCACGGTGCGGAGATGAAATTCCACCTCCGTGGCGTGGGAATGTTGCACGATGTTGTGCAGTGTCTCCTTTACCGCGAGAAAGAGATCGTGCCGCATCCGACCGTTCACCGTCGTGGCCGGCAGTGACACGGGAATTTTGAAACGGCAGGCGATGTTGGCGGTGCCCAGATAGTCCGCCGCATAGCTGCTCAAATAATCCGCGAGCGACTGCAATGAATTGGCCTCGGGATCCACGGCCCATACAATGACGTCCAGTGCCGAAACCAGGCTGTGCGCCTTGCCGGCAATGGCGGTGAAGAGGGGGAAAGCCCGGGCATCGGCCTCGCGCGAACGGAGGCCTGTGCTGGCCATAACGCGAATTTCCGTGAGGCTGGAGCCGAGATCATCATGCAGATCGCGCGCGATGCGGGAGCGCTCCATTTCCAACGCCCGTTCGCGTTCCGCCTTTTCGCGCCGGACATGCTCCCGTTCCAGCAGCCGGGTCCGCTGCTCCACCTTGTGGCGCAATTGCGTGATCCACCCGACTGCCGCGAGCAATCCGAGGAGAAGCGCAACGACGATGAACAGCAGGCGGCGCAGGTTCCACCACGGCGGACGTTCCAGTAATTGGATATCCGCAGCCGAATTCAACAGCAGCACAAACGACGAGAGATCGCTTTTTTGCCCCCTGGTCGGAGCCGCATAGATTCCGGTCAGCCGGAGCCGGCTGCCCAGCGGAAATTTCCGGGCCAGATCCTCCGGCGTATTGAACAACGCCTGGTAGCTGCGCAGGCCGGTTTGCAGATCCAGCATCCACGCCATGTCGGTGTGATGAATGCCAATCAGCCGGGCGTCCACCACTACGCGGGCGGCATCCAGGCCGTTTCTGGAAAATTCCGCATCCGGCCAGGGCCGCGCCATCGGCAGCGGGGCTGATCCAGTTTTGCGGGCCAGGGCCTCATGCAAAACTGGCGACGGCCCGCTCACATCCGGGATTCCCACCACATCTACCAGGTCGCCTACCGACAAATTGATTAGGTCAGCCGGACGGAAACGGAGACCCCGTCCGTCCGACATGAGGAAGAACTCGTCATCGCCCGCATGAACAACCTGACCGGAAACTTTCACGCGCTGGAAGCCGCTTGCGTGCAGGTCAAACCGGAGAAGGTCGGCAATGGTTTTGACGGGCGCGGCAAACGGCTCCGCCACGGGCAACTGCTCCGCCTCGATGACGGGGTTGCGGAACTTGATTTCACCCACGCGCACCTGGCGGGTTTGCGCGTCCCACTCTGCCAGCAGGCAGCCACGGATGCGCACCAGCGTGTTTTGCAGCCGGCGCAGCGTTGCTTCGCTGGTATTGTGTACTTGCACGTTGATTTTTCCACCGTCGGTCAGCAGGGTGACCGTGTTGGTCTGCACGGCGGTGATGATGCCGCGCACCTCGGCGTATTGTGAATCCAGGCTGCCACTGATGAGCTGGTTCCAGCTGGGTCGTGCCGGTTCGGGCATCTGGCCGCGTCCCTGCACGAGCAGTGTTTTTGCCACGATGACTGGTGCGAAATCGCCCGCCGCCGTTACACCGTTGATTTCCACAAAGTCACCTACCTCCAGCCCGTCGTGGTAGGCGGTATCAAAATTGAAAAACACGCCGCGAGTGTCGTCCTGCACCGCCGCCCCGAGCCATTCCACCTGGCAGGTGACGACGCCGCGCATCCGCACGGGATACTGGCGGGCAGCCTCGCTCACGCTCAACTGTTGCACCTGTGCGGCAGTAGTGAGCAGGGGCAGCGTGGTGGGTGGGCGGGCCAGGGGACGACAATACGCAGGATGGGCTACTGTCTTCACTCCGTCGCGCTCAAACTGGCCAAGAACTTCGATGTCAAGTCCGTTGGTCAGGCTTGGCATCTCCGCACGGACGGGGATCGTATCGAAACCGTCGTCCAGGATGAAGTTACCATCGGGTTGTAGCCCACTCACTCGCCCGTGCAGATGGGCGATGAAATTTCCCGGTGGCGCGGTGGACAAGCTGGCAATGGACGTCAAAGGATATTTGTCCCACTGCTCGGCAGCGATTTCCCTGACTTGGAAATTTGCCGCGCCGACCACGGACATGATGCCAAACTGCTTTTGTCCATCGAGCCCGGCAACCTGGCGGAGCAGGCCAGTGGCGCGCACAATGGCGTTGAGCAGCAGCGAGGGTGAAATGTTTCCGGGGTTTGCGAGCCACAGGCGGAGCGCGTGATTGCCGGACTGCAAACCGAGTACCAGCCCGTCCGCTTCCTGTCCGACAAAACTGATGCGGCCATCCAGCGTGACCCACTCAGCATTGGGCGGCGCGGCCGGGGATTGATCCAACCACGCACGACTGGCCGTAGGCGGGGTGTTGGAGGCGAGCAGGGTGATTTTCGGATGGAAGCCGCCGACGTAGAGTTCGCTGCCGTCGTCGGAGCGCACGGTGAATTCATATTCGCCCGTGCGTGGCACGGCCAGCCAGCCGCGAAATTGCATGGCCACATATTCCTCCGGCACCCGTAAGGCAATATCGAAATTTATGGCCGTGCCGGCAAGGGTTGGCATCTGGTTGCGCACGTCGTCCAACGTGGCGGGCGTGTCGTCATAGCAAAAATAATCCAGCCCGGACGTGATCTGGTTGGTGCCGCCCGCCACCCCGGCCGGTGCCCGAAACAGCGCCCCGGCCGGAACCGGCTGCGGCAGCATTTTCGGTCCGGACCAGCGCACGGCCAGATTGGCGGGATTCTTCGCGTTGAAATAAAAAAGCCGGATGGGTTGCAGTCCGGCTTCCAGATGAATGCGGCCGGATTTTTCTTCGACGGGATGAATGCCGCCGATGTTCACGACCGGCGCAGCAGCGATGGCCACCGACCACTGCCGACGGATCAATTCGCAGCGCGTGGCCGAAATCCGGAGGCGTTCACCTGGAAAAATCACGCGGCCAGGGGCATCCAGTTCGCAAACGGCCCGGCCCGAATCGTCTTGCAAGACCAGGGCGCACGCCGCCGCATCGGCCGCGCAGACGGTGACCGTGAGATCCACGTCACACTCGACGCGTTGCCTGGTTTCCACCGCCCGGCATAGTTCCTGGAGATTGGTTATGGTGATGAACGCCGGGCCATTGGCGGCATGGGTCGAGGCGGCTAATAACGTGGCCAGCAGGCAGATGCACCTAAAGAAAAACCCAAACCCACGCTGGCGTTGATGAATTGGGAACACAACTGCGGGATCCTAATTCAGAAAAACGGGCTGAACCAGCACATTCTCTGTTGTGGTTTGGATTCGGATGTGATTTAAAATGGGCGATTCTGAAGAATTACAGTATTTCATTCAATTTAGTAAATTTCCTTCACCTACTTTTAATCAGACCCTTTGGATTCCCGGTTATCGGACACATGTCGTATAGCAGCGTTTTCAAAACCGCTGTAATGTTTCCATCAATAGCCCAGACCCAAATGAACTTATTCAGCAACAACTACGCTGTTTGCGCGCCAATAGCCAACAGCCAGCGAACCATTCCTGTAATACCGTCAATGAAAAAGTTCAAAGGATTTACCTTAATTGAACTGCTTGTCGTTATCGCCATCATCGCCATTCTGGCGGGGCTGCTGCTCCCGGCGCTCTCCGCCGCCAAATTTAAGGCCAAGGTCATCAACTGCACCTCGAATCACAAGCAGTGGTGCCTGATGGCCAGCATTTACGCCTCGGATGACTCCCAAGGCCAAATGCCGTCTTTTCCTACAACCTCCTCCGGCGGGAATCCGACGGATGTGGCCACCAATTTTCTATCAAATTTGAAAGCCTATAATTTCTCCGTGCCGATGTTTTTTTGTCCGGTTAGGCAGTCCGAATTGGATGCTGCAAACCAATGGTTTTATTTGAATGGCACACCAAGTCATAAAAGCATCAGTTCGGTTGATGATCTGAACCAGTATTTTACATCTCCCACCGGGCGTTCGGTAAACGGTGGTTATGCCAAACTCTTTCATGATTGGTGGGTGCCGCGCACAACGACGTTGAGTAGCGGAACCTACTTTCCGGTGCCGACGGGTACGGGTCAATCGGCCCCTGCTGGTGTTGAGGCCTGGCCGCTAAAAACCACCGACAAAGGGGCTGCTTTCCAGCCCATCATCTCTGATTTGGCGGAGGGTAACGGGACAACCAATGTCAGCAGCATTCCCAAAAACGAAGCCCATTTCACCAGCTCCGGCCTGTCCTCCATCAATTGCGGCTACGCTGATGGGCACGTTGAAACCCATAACAAGTCGAAGATCGCCTGGCAGTTCACCGGCAACAATGGCGCACAAAGCTATTTCTATTGAAGCGCACTCCTTTTTTCATTTGCAGCACCCAAAGCATAACCCCAACTCAAGAAGCTAAAAAACCCATGTATGAAAATCGCTCAAAACATTAAGTCAACCGTCACCCTCTGGCGGGTGATGATTTTGGCCTCAGTGGCTGCCCCCGCCTTGTCCCATGGCCAGGTTGTAATCGGAGGCTGGCAAAACAACACTGGTGACGGGTGGACCGACAGCAGCGACGTTTCCATTACAAATGCCGCCAACATGCCGGCCAAGTACGAATTTGAAACCGGTGTGGTATCCGGTTACACACAAAGCTTGGGCATTCACGAAACCGGGTTTGGCAATGCTCGCCTGAAGATCAATTTGACCGGTGTTAGTGGTGCGCTGGCAGCCTTCACCAACGGCACCAAAATGCAGTTCACCTTCTCCTGTCCGCCGGATAGCGGCGCCGGGGCGGGTTACATGCAGTTGGTGCAATTTCAATACAACTCCCCGGGTTCCGGATTCCAGCAAGTCACCTCAGGTTGGACGAACAGTTTTTCGGCGACCGGCTCCACCAACAACAATTCGGCAACGGGCCAGCCGGTTTTTTTCTTCTCTCCCGGATCGTCGGCGCGTTCCCAGGTGGTCACCTGGGATTATTCACAGGTAAAGTCCAACATCATGAGCGCCGGGATTAGTTACCTGCAGCTTACTTTCGTATTCCAAACCGGCGGCGGTGCCCCAACCAATGTACTCATGAACAACGTCGTGCTTTTGGGGCCTCCCGCTCCACCCACAGCAACCACCAATATCATTGTGGATGATTTCGTGTCCGCTGGCGTCAGTTCATCCAACCCGGCCAACTACGACTATTATTCCAGCGCGCAAGTCTATTCCAGCGGCCAGATCACCAATGTCTGGGGCAACTGGTTTGGTGGTGCGTTTTCAAGCGTGCTCTGGGATTCTGCCACGGACGCGAGTAATAATCCGGCTTCCGGTTCGATGCGGGTTGATTTGAATTGGAGCAATGGCAGCCAGTTTGTCATGTGGGATCAGGGAACGGCGAACAATTTTTTTGCTCTGAACATCAGCGGGCTGCAGTTTACAAACTTCCAGTGTGATGTGAAATTTGCGCCTGGCTCGGCGTCGTCTGCCGGCACTTTTGGTCAGCCCATGTTTGGCCACCTACGCTTTGGCGATCGCACTTCCGGATATGGTCAGGACTGGTTTGGAGCCGTCGACATTGCCGCCACCAACACTGGTTGGGTGCATGTCAGCATTCCCCTTAATGCCATTGCTGATCCAAACTTGACCAATATTTTGGGCTTAATCATTGGAATAGACAGTGGTTTCTACAGCTTGACCCTCAGTGGAGCCTCTACTTTCTGGGTGGACAACATCAAATTCTCCGGCCCGGTGGCTGTGGTTTCCAATCCCCCGCCAGTCTTGAGTCTCCAGAAGGCCACGCCGGGCTTGCGAGTGTTTGCCGGATCTACGGTCAACACCTATGACCGCGAAGAGTTGGCCACGGTTGATACATCGCAATCGTGGATTGGTGGCACCTACCCGGTAACCTATTCGTTTAAACTTTTGAGCGCTCCGAGCCTCCAAGGCTGGCAGACTCACATGTTCTTGATTCCGACGAGTCCAGCCCCTTCAGGCGGCATATATAACAATGAATACATTGACTACCAGGCGGCCAATAGCCTCTGGCTCCAGATCAATGGCAGCTCGAACGGGACCTGCACAGCCAACGTTTCCTGGAAAACCAACCTGCCCAATGCGAACCCGAATCAGGTTGCGGTCAACATCACCAATTCAACGCCGGTTGGCACGTGGAAAGTCACGTTCAACAATGCCAACTCCGGCACTTTGACCGCCCCCGGCGCGAGTCCGGTGGCGTTCACCATCAACGACCCAACGGTGTCCACTGACTTTGCGAACCCGCTGGTCGCCATCTTTGGCATCCAACCGCAGAGCACGGCCTATTATGGATCCTACGTTGATTACGCCAGCATCAACATCAGCGGAGTCGCCGGGAGCGCTACGAGCGATGACTTCACAACCGCCAGCAGCCTTGGTGCGAACTGGGACATCACTGATTCGGCCTATGCCAACAGCATCGTGTTGGTGACCGCCGACAACCCTTATTGGGTTTCCTGGACGTTGCCTGACTTTGGCTTTGGTCTGGGCGTGGCTCCCAACCTGACCACGGGCCAGTGGATGTTGCCCGAGTTCTACAACAACTATAATGACGGCAATAACGTTCCCATCACCCGTCAGGAAGGCACGAAACGCTGGTCATTGATTCCTGCTGCCACCCTCCCAACGGTGGATGCCACCCAGGGCGGTGTGCTTTCACCTAACGCATATTACAGGCTGTTTAATCCGCCCTTGGTTAATTGAGCCGGCGTTTCGGTGTTTGATCTAGATCGCAACTCCGCGCAGCCCTTGGTTGCGCGGAGTTTTTCACAAAGGCAGAAGATGAATTTAAATGAAAGGGCTTAAACATTTTCAAAAGTAATCGGAAACCATCAGTCACCCATTCCTCAAAAGGAAACTGGTTCCTCATCGGAACCGCACTCGTCATCGGAGTGTTTCTTCAGGCTGGGATCGCGTCGGCACAAAATCTCGCGACAAACTCCGGATTTGAAACCGGCAATACCACCGGATGGTTTGCTTTCGGCTCGCCCGTTATTTCCGCGCAGACGAGCCAGGTTCACTCCGGCTCCTATGCCGCCCTGGTGACAAACCGAACGGCCAGCTACATGGGGATAGCCCAATCATTTAAAGGTGCATTCCAAGCCGGTCAAACCTACAACATTTCCGCGTGGCTGCGGCTCGTCAGCGGAACGAACCAGACCATGCAATTGACCATGCAAAAGGTGGATGGCGGCGGGACAGCCTACTCGGCAGTCGCTTCCGGTTCCGTATCCACGAATGGTTGGACGCAGCTTTCGGGGCAGTTCAGCTTTGATTATTCCGGCAGCCTCACTTCACTGGTTTTGTATGCAGAGGTTCCCAACAGCGCCAATGCCGCCTATTTTCTGGACGACCTTTTGGTTGAATCACAGAACACCAGTAATATAACCGCACAATCCACAGTGAATTGGACCAATACATTCCAGCGCATTGATGGCTTCGGCGCGTCCTCTGCCTGGCGCAGTAGTTTGACGACGGCACAAGAGGACATGTTTTTTTCCACCAACACCGGCATCGGACTTTCCTTGTTGCGGACACGAATTGCGCCCGGTGCCACAACCATCGAAAATAGCATCATGCAAATGGCCCAGGCCCGCGGCGCGCGTGTGTGGAGCTCGCCCTGGAGCCCGCAAACATCATTCAAATCCGCCAATGCCGACGGAGTCATCAGCGTCAACGGCGGCCCATTCATCGGCAATGCCGCCAACTATCAGGCCTATGCGAACCAACTCGCTGGCTACGTCGTCAAGATGCAGGCCACTTACGGCATTAACCTCTATGCGCTTTCCGTGCAGAACGAACCCGACACGGACACCACAAATTACGAATCCTGCGTCTGGACCGGCCAGCAATTCCACGACTTCATCCCGTATCTCTCCGCTGCGCTCACTGCGAGCAACGTCGCCGCAACCAAAATCATGCTGCCCGAAAGCATCCATTGGCCGAACACGAGCTTGCACACCCCAACCATGAATGATGCCGCGGTCGCGCCACTCATAGGAATCGTGGCGAATCACAATTATGACGGGCCGAATTTCCAAACCGGCGCTACCGCTCCACCCGTTGCCTTAAATAACTATGGCAAAGCATTATGGGAAACTGAGGTCTCAACGGGCGACAGTTTTGATGGCAGCATCACCAACGCCGTCTATTGGGCGGGACGCATCCACCAATTCATAACCGTGGCGCAGGTCAACGCCTGGCATTTTTGGTGGCTCATCTCGGGCACCGGAGGCAGCGACAATCAAGGGCTGACCGACAGTTCCGGGAATCCTGCCAAACGCATGTATGCGCTCGGCAACTTCAGCCGCTTCGTGCGCCCGAATTTTTACCGCATCGGCGTCAGCAATGCCGGCCCGGTGCAAATCAGCGCCTATAAGGATCCAACCAACGGCAACTTCGCCATCGTCGCCATCAACTCCGGTGCCACCACCGTCTCGCAGGTATTCAATCTGGCCGGCTTCACCACCACCAACCTCACGGCCTGGGTCACCTCCGCGACGCTGTCGCTTTCCAGCCAGACGCCGTTCGTCGTCAGCGGCTTGTCGTTCACGAACTCCATCGCGCCATTAAGCATTGTGACCTTCGTCGGCCGTGCCGTACCCGGCAACGTGAACGAAGCACCAGTTTTGGTTCCCATAGCTGATGCCACGATCGCCGCCGGCGCGAGTCTGACCATTACCAATACTGCCACCGATCCTGATGTACCACCGCAAACTCTGACCTACACCCTACTCAATGGCCCGGGCAACTCGGCACTAAATCCTTCCAATGGTGTCTTCTCGTGGCGTCCGCTCGTGAGCCAGCAAAACTCCACCAACCCTGTCAGTGTTCGCGTCACTGACAATGGCACACCGCCGCTTGCCGCGACCAACAACTTTGTTCTTACTGTCAGCGCGCTGAGTCCGCCCGGCATCCGTTCCATCGCCGTTGCTGAAACGCAGGTCAGCCTCGGGATTACCGGCTCACTTGGGCCGGACTACACACTTTGGTCCACGACGAATCTGACCGACTGGCAGCCCCTCGTGACCAACACGCCAGCGACAATGCCGCTCACCATCACCATCACAAATACCAATCCGCAACGCTTTTACCGCCTACAGCTTGGGCCGTGAGTTGGTGTGGGCGTTTGACCCGATGCTGTGAAAAATAATGTTGATTGAAATATGCGTCACAAACTCATCGTTAGTTTAGTCCTCACCTGTCTTGTCCTGAATGCGGCTCATGCCGTCAACCAAACTGCGCAGCCCTTCGTCAGTCCGATGTTCGGCGACAACATGGTGATTCAACGCGGCAAGACAAACACGATCTGGGGCTGGACCAAAGCCGGTGAAAACGTCCGTGTTGAACTCGCTGGTCAAACCGCCACTGCCACGGCGGGCACCGACGGTCGCTGGTCGGTGCACCTATTGCCGCCGGCATCAAGCCATTCGCTCACGCTTCGAGTTGCCGGCTCGCAGACAGTGGTGTTCACCAACATTCTCGTCGGTGATGTCTGGCTTTGCGGCGGACAATCAAACATGGAATTTCCGTTGAGCCGCGCGCGAAACGGCGATGCCGAAATCAAAGCCGCCAACCATCCGAACCTCCGCTTGTTCACAGTCAAACAACAACCCGCTTACGCACCGGCATCAACCGTGCAAGGCGCCTGGAGCGTTTGCACGCCGCAGACGGTCACTGAGAACGGCGGCGTTTCAGCCATCGGTTACTTCTTCGCGCGAAAGATCCAAAGCGAAACCAACATTCCCATCGGCCTCATCAAGGATTGCTGGGGCGGCACGCCGGCGGAGTCGTGGACCAGCGCAGAAGGGCTGCGACCGCTCAAGGATTTTAATACCCCGCTCGCGGAAGTGGATCGGCTCCGCGAGCGGGGTGCCCCGCCATACGGTAATTACATCTCCCACTGGTATGATGAGTTCGACGCCGGCCAGAAGGACAACGCATGGGCCGCGCCGGATCTCGACGAGCACGACTGGAAAACTGTGACGATTCCCGGCGGGTTCAGCGAACTCGGTGTTTCTGAGATGCCCGCCCTTTGCTACTTCCGCAAGACTGTCACCCTGCCCGATCCGCTTCCGGCGGGTTCTGCAAAAATTTTTCTCGGCGTCATCGAACGCATGGACACCACACAGATCAACGGTCGTTGGACCGGTGCCAGCGCCTGGGTCGAGAACCCGCGTGCTTACTCCATTGGCGACGGCATTCTCAAACCCGGCACAAACGTTGTGACTGTGCGCGTGTTCAAGACAAAACCCGATGGCGGCTTCAAGTCCGATCCCAAACAGCTCAAACTCGTGCTGGGCGATAAGACGGAAATCCCGCTCGCCGGTGAATGGAAAGGCAAACTCAGCGTGGATGCACGTCCGCCGCATCCGTTGCCGCTTGGTTTTGAGAACTGGCCGACGATGCCCTCCGTGTTGTACGACGGCATGATTGCACCGGTTGCGCCGTTAGCGATCAGCGGTGCTCTCTGGTATCAAGGTGAGGCCAACACTGATCGTGCCAAACAATATCGCACCTTGCTTCCGGCCATGATCGCCGACTGGCGGAAAACTTTCGGACAGGGGGATTTTCCATTCTATATCGTGAGTCTTGCCGCGTTCATGCAGCACCGCGATGCACCTGGCGACGATGCGTGGGCCGAGTTACGAGAGGCCCAGGCCTTCACAGCCCGCACTGTGACAAATTCTGGACTCGCCCTCGCCATTGATGTCGGCAATGCCAATGACATTCACCCCGTGGACAAGAAGGAAGTCGGCGAACGGCTCGCGCTGTGCGCGCTGGCGAATCACCACGGAATTAAAGTACCATTCGCCGGCCCCACGTTTGATCATGTTGAAAAGATTCCCGGCGCGCTCAAGCTCCACTTCAAGAATACCGACGGCGGCCTCGTTGTGAAGGGTGACAAACTCGGCGAGTTCGCCATCGCAGGTGAAGATCACAAATGGTGTTGGGCCGACGCCAAGATTGAAGGTGACACAGTGATTGTTTCCTCGCGCAAAGTGCTGAGTCCCAAAGCCGCCCGTTATGCCTGGCAGGCAAACCCAGTCGCCACGCTATTCAACGGTGCGGGTCTCCCCGCTGTTCCATTCCGCACAGACGAGTGATCAGCTACGCCTGAAACATTGATTTACCAAACGCCGTAGATTAAATTCCCATGTTAACCGAATCAACCAGACTATTGCCGGAGCATGCTGATGTGAGCACCAAAATTGCCATCGTCGAGGACAACGCGACCTTGCGCCAGTATCTGGCCGAGTTCGTTGCTGGCGCGCCTGGCAACCGCTGCGTGTGCGCCTGCGGTTCAGCCGAGGAGGCGCTCGTGAAAATCCCGTCGCTAAACCCCGATGTAGTGCTGATGGATATTCATCTCCCCGGCGAATCCGGCATTGTCTGCACCGCGCGATTACGCGAGAAGCTGCCCAACCTGCAGGTCATCATGCTCACCGTCTATAAGGATACCAAGATGATCTTTCAAGCGCTGAAGGCCGGCGCGTGCGGATATGTTTTGAAACGTTCCGACGACAAGGAAATCCTTGAAGCCATCGCCGAGGTTCGTGCGGGTGGAGCGCCCATGACCAGTGAAATCGCCCGCATGGTCGTGCGTTCCTTTATTGCGGACACGCCAGAGAAGGACGAAACCGGCCAGCTCTCCGGGCGCGAGCAGGAAATTCTCGCATTATTGGCCGAGGGACTTTCCAACAAGGAAATCGGTTCCAAGCTGAACATCAGTTTCACCACCGTGCGCACCCACCTGATGCACATCTACGAAAAACTGCACGTCCGCTGCCGCACGGAGGCAGCCGCCAAATACCTGCGTTCTCTGCCCAAAAATTAGTGGCCCAGGCGTCCCGCCTGCGAGTTTGTTTTCTTAGAGATAGCACTGTCCGCGTTGGCTCACAGGCGGGCCAATCGTGCCATCCAGGTTCATTTGCGAAATTTTTCCCTACGGCGACTGCGTCAACGCAAATCCACCATATGTCGTATGTCACCACTCCCGGCGGGCTGCTATGATATTGGGAATATCAAACAACATTTAACGCGCAACGAATTGCCATGACCAAGCCCAGCCCGAAAATCCCTGACTACAAGAACCCGCGCGTCGTCGCCGCCCGGCGCGTCAAAGATTTGCTCGCTCGCATGACGCTCGAGGAGAAAGCCGCGCAGATGATGTGCGTCTGGCAGGAAAAGGCCGCGAAGCTGCTGGATGGGAATGGCAATTTTGATCCTGCGAAGGCAAAGGCCGCGTTCAAGAAAGGTCACGGCCTCGGCCAGGTCGGACGCCCGAGCGACGCCGGCAGCGATCCGGCGACGCCAGCGAACGGCAAGACGGCGCGCGGCATGGCGGAACTCACCAACGCCATCCAGAAATTTTTCCTCGAACATTCCCGCCTGGGCATTCCCGTGATGTTTCACGAGGAATGTCTCCATGGTCACGCGGCCAGGGACGGCACGAGTTTTCCGCAGCCCATCGGCCTCGGCGCGACGTTCAATCCCGCGCTCGTGGAAAAACTTTACGCAATGACGGCCCACGAAACCCGTGTGCGCGGCGGGCATCAGGCCCTCACGCCGGTGGTGGACGTGGCACGCGACGCCCGTTGGGGACGCGTCGAGGAGACCTACGGCGAAGACCCGTTTCTCAACACGCAACTCGGCATCGCCGCCGTTCGCGGTTTTCAAGGCGATGCGTCGTTCAAGGACAAAAAGCACGTCATCGCCACGCTGAAACATTTTGCCGCGCATGGCCAGCCGGAATCCGGCCAAAACTGCGCGCCAGTGAATGTCTCCGAACGGCTGCTGCGCGAAACTTTTCTCCATCCGTTCCGCGACTGCCTGAAAAAGGGCGGTGCGATCAGCGTGATGGCCAGTTACAACGAAATAGACGGTGTGCCTTCTCACGCCAGCCGCTGGCTGCTGCGGGATGTGCTGCGGAAGGAATGGGGCTTCAAAGGTTTTGTCGTCTCGGATTATTACGCGATCTGGGAACTCAGCCATCGCCCGGATTCGCACGGCCACCATGTGGCGGCGGATAAAAAGGAGGCCTGCGTGCTGGCGGTCAAGGCCGGTGTCAACATTGAGTTTCCCGAGCCGGATTGTTACCGGCATCTGGTTGAACTGGTTCGCAAAAAGGTTCTGCACGAGACCGAGCTGGATGAACTCATCGCGCCGATGCTGCTCTGGAAATTCAAAATGGGCCTGTTCGACGATCCGTATGTGGATCCGGAAGAAGCCGCGCGTGTGGTCGGCTGCGAGGTGCACCGCGAACTGGCCAGCGAAGCCGCGCGCGAAACCATCACGCTGCTGAAGAACGAAAATGATCTGCTGCCGCTGAATCCGGCGAAGTTGAAAACCGTTGCCGTCATTGGCCCGAATGCCAATCGCAGCCTGCTCGGTGGTTACAGCGGCGTGCCCGCGCACAATGTCACCGTGCTGGATGGCATCAAGGCGCGGCTCGGGGGCGCAGTGAAAGTGGTTCACGCCGAGGGCTGTAAAATCACCGTTGGCGGCTCGTGGCAGCAGGACGAAGTTCTGGCGAGCGATCCGGCGGAAGATCGGAAACAGATTGACGAGGCGGTGAAAGTCGCGTGGTCGGCGGATGTCGTCATTGTTGCCATCGGCGGCAACGAGCAAACCTCGCGCGAGGCGTGGAGTCTCAAGCACATGGGCGACCGCACGAGCCTCGATTTGATCGGCCATCAGGACGAACTCATCAGGGCGCTGCTTGCCACGGGAAAGCCGGTTGTCGCGCTCGTGTTCAATGGCCGTCCGCTGGCGATTAATCACGTCGCACAGAATGTTCCGGCGATTTTGGAATGCTGGTATCTTGGCCAGGAATGCGGCAGCGCAGTTGCCGCGGTTTTGTTCGGCGACCACAATCCCGGCGGCAAGCTGCCGATCTCGATTCCGCGTTCCGTCGGCCAGTTGCCGGTGTTTTACAACCACAAGCCGTCGGCGCGGCGCGGGTTTTTGTGGGACGAAGCCACGCCCTTGTTTCCGTTCGGCTTCGGCTTGAGCTACACGAAGTTCACCTTCAAAAATGTCCGGCTCGCCAAAAAAATCATTTCCCGCACCGGCTCGACGCACGTTTCGGTGGACGTGACTAACGCTGGCAAACGCGCCGGGACGGAAGTGGTTCAAGTCTATGTCCGCGATCTCATCAGCTCGGTGACGCGGCCGGTGAAGGAATTGAAAGTCTTTCAGAAAATTACCCTGGCGCCGGGAGAAACGAAAACCGTGTCGCTTGACCTCACGCCGGAATCGCTGGCCTTTTACGACGTGAACATGAAATACGTCGTCGAGCCGGGCGAGTTTGAAATCATGGTCGGCAATTCCTCCCGCGATGTAGATTTGCAAAAGGTGGTTCTCCGGGTTGTAAAATAAAAAACATTCAAATCATGAACGAACAATTTCAGCAAAACCTGACCTTCACTGAGAAGGCAGGTTACAGCGGTGCGGACGCGGCGGCGAACTTCGTGTTCATGTCCATGATTTTGTTTCAGTTGAATTTTTACACAGACGTCTTTGGGCTGACCGCCAGCGCTGCCGCTGCAATCCTGCTGTGGCCGCGTTTATGGGACGCGGTTTTCGATCCGATCATGGGTGTGCTGGCCGACCGCACCCGCACGCGCTGGGGCCGGTTTCGTCCGTGGATATTGTGGACGGCGGTGCCGTGGACCGTGGTGATGATCCTGGCCTACACCACGCCGAAAGGCTGGAGCATGGGCGCGATGATTGCCTACGCCGTCATCACCAACACGATGCTGATGACACTCTATTCGATGAACAACATGCCGTATTCGGCGTTGGGCGCGGTGATGACAGCTGATTTAAATGAGCGCGCCCGGCTCAATTCCTACCGTTTCATCGCCGTCAATATCGCCCAATTCATCGTCGGCGGTTTCACGTTGCCGCTGGTAGCCAAATTCGCGGTGGGGCACGACCGGCAATACGGCTGGCAGATTACCATGACGATTTGGGCGGCAGTCTGTTTGATCTTGTTTCTAACGGCATTTTTAACGACGCGCGAACGTGTGCAGCCGTTGGCGGAGGCGAAAACCCCGCCTAAACAGGATTTTGCGGACCTGCTCAAGAACAGTCCGTGGAGGATCATGGCGCTGATGACGCTCGTACATTTTGCCATTCTCTCGTTCCGAGGCGGTGCCAGCTACAACTACTACCATCATTACGCGGACAAGGTGGCGATGTTTGACTGGGTGCACCAACTCGGTTTGACCGCGCCCGCGCTTGCGCCTGATGCGCCCAAGCCGGGCGGTGTGCTGGAATGGCTCGGTTACATCGTTCACGGCGATAAAGCGAACCTCACCAGCACCAACGTCGCCGACGTGTTCAACAGCATCGTCAACATGATTGGCACCACCACGACGATTATCGTCATCATGCTCTCGATGTCTTTTGCACGGCGCTTTGGTAAGAAAGCCGTGGCCGTGGCGGGTTTTGGTCTCTCGGCATTGAATGCTTTCGCCTTTTACCTGCTGCCGCCGACATCGGTGAACGGGATGGTGGCGCTGACAATTCTTGGCTCCATCGTTTACGCGCCGACTGTGCCATTGATCTGGGCGATCTACGCCGACGTGGCAGATTATTCCGAGTGGAAAACCGGCCGGCGCTTCACAGGGATGGTTTTTGCCACGATCGGTTTCACCTTGAAAGCGGGTCTGGCGCTCGGCTCGGCATCGTTCCTTTGGATCATGGCGGGATTTTTTAACTACGACACCAAGCTGCCGGACGCGCCGGATGCCGTGGCGGGTTTTCGCGAAACCACCGGGCTGGTGGTGGGAATTCTCTTTGCGGTCTGCACGTTATTGCTCTGCGCCTATAAACTGAACAAAAAGGCCACGGTTGAAATGGCCGAGGATCTCGCTGCGCGCCGACGCCGCTCTGCGCCGCCGGGAGTTGAAACGATTACGATATGAAATTAAACCTGTTTTGTCTGACCAGCACGGTCGTATTGGCCGTAACCAGTGTCGGCCTCGCCCAGCCCACGCTGAAAGACGCCTTCAAGGACCGTTTCCTTGTGGGCGTGGCACTGAATGAATCGCAGTTCACCAGTTCAAACGGCATGGAGGCCACGCTCGTGAAAAAGCAGTTCAACTCCATCACGCCGGAAAATGTATTGAAGTGGGAAAGTATCCACCCGGAACCGGGCCGATTCAACTTCGATCCGGCGGACCGTTTTGTTACCTTTGGCGAGCACAACCACATGTTCACCATCGGCCACACGCTGGTCTGGCATCACCAGACGCCGGACTGGGTTTTTCGAGGCCCGAATGGCAAGCCGGTTGATCGCGCGACACTGCTCAACTGCATGAGCAATCACATCCAGACGGTGGTCGGTCGTTATAAGGGACGTGTGAAAGGTTGGGACGTGGTGAATGAGGCGTTGGACGAGGACGGTACCTTGCGTCCGTCGCCGTGGCTTAAAATCATCGGGCCTGAATTTCTCGTGAAAGCGTATCAGTTCGCCCACGACGCCGATCCGGAGGCAGAGCTATACTACAATGATTATGCGTTGGAAAATCCCGCCAAATGCGCCGGAGCGGTCGCTCTGGTCAAACAACTCCAGGCGGCGGGCATTCATCTGGTGGCGGTGGGCGTTCAAGAACACGCACATCTGGACTGGCCCACCGCAAAACAAGTGAGTGACACAATCACAGCCTTCAGCCGCCTGGGCGTAAAGGTGAGCATCACCGAGTTGGACGTGGATGTGCTTCCCGCTGCCGGTGCAGGCACCGGTGCGGACGTGGGGCTCAAAGTCGCCCAAAACCCCGCACTCAATCCTTACACCAACGGGCTGCCCAAGTCCGTCCAGCAGGCGCTCGCGCGGCGTTACGCTGAACTATTTGCCGTGTATGTCAAACACCACGCGGACATGGAACGGGTGACGTTCTGGGGCGTGGCCGACGGCGGTTCCTGGCTGAACAACTGGCCGGTGAAGGGCCGGACCAATTATCCGCTGCTCTTTGACCGGGAAGACAAGCCCAAGCCAGCTTACGCGAGCGTGCTGGAAACCGCCCGCCAGATCAAAACCACCCGACGTTCGACGGTGGATGAAAGTATCAGTTTGAATCAGCCTTGATAACTTCGGTAAAAATTATCCACTGCACCACCTCCAATTTAATGGCGCAGGTGCTGTAAACCTGCCCAGCCGACACCACAAACACACGCAAAGCATTTAATGAGCAACACATTCAAAAAAATCTCCGCCATCGCCTACGAAGGTCCGAAGTCCAAAAACCCGCTGGCGTTCAAGCATTACAATCCCGACGAAATCGTCGCCGGCAAAACCATGCGCGACCATCTCCGATTCGCCGTGGTGTATTGGCACACGTTCCGGGGCACCGGCAGCGATCCGTTTGGCGCGGGGACGATGCAGCGTCCGTGGGACGACGGCAGCAACAGTGTCAAGAACGCTCAGAACCGCGTGCGCGTCGCTTTCGAGTTCATCGAGAAACTCGGTGCACCCTATTACGCCTGGCATGACCGGGATGTTGCGCCGGAAGGCAGGACGCTGGCCGAATCGAACAAGAATTTTGACGCCGTCGCCAAAGTGTTGAAGGAAGAACAGAAACGCACCGGCATCAAGCTGTTGTGGGGCACGGCGAATTTGTTCTCCAACCCGCGTTTCGTGCATGGTGCCAGCACGAGTTGCAATGTCGATGTCTTCGCCTACGCCGCCGCGCAGGTGAAGAAGGCGATGGAAGTAACACACGAGCTCGGCGGGGAAGGCTACACGTTCTGGGGTGGTCGCGAGGGCTACATGACCCTGCTCAACACCGACATGAAACGCGAGCAGCAGCATCTGGCGAAACTGCTCCACCTCGCGGTGGCTTACAAGAAGCAGATCGGTTTCAAAGGCCAGTTTTACATCGAACCGAAGCCGAAGGAGCCGACGAAGCATCAGTATGATTCGGACGCGGCGGCGTGCCTGAACTTCCTACGGGAGCATGGCCTGTTGCCACACTTCAAACTGAACATCGAAACCAACCACGCAACGCTGGCGGGCCACACGATGCAGCATGAGCTGGAAGTGGCGGGGGCAGCGGGGGCGCTGGGTTCGATTGACGCGAATACCGGCGACGAATTGCTCGGCTGGGACACGGATCAGTTCCCGACGAGCATTTATCTGACCACCTACACGATGTTGAGTGTGTTGAAATATGGTGGCTTCAAAACCGGCGGCGTGAATTTTGACGCGAAAGTGCGGCGGGAAAGTTTCGAGCCGGTGGATCTGTTCTACGCGCACATTGGCGGGATGGATGCGTTTGCGCGGGGACTGAAAATCGCGGCGGCGATTCGCAAGGATGGACGGTTGGCGGAGTTTGTGAAGCAACGCTACGCAAGCTGGGACTCCAGCCTCGGTTCTAAGATTGAATCCGGTAAAGCCACGATGAAAGAACTGGAAGCTTACATGCTCAAGAAGGGTGAAGTGACGCCGAATACCAGCGGCCGTCAGGAATTCCTCGAAAATCTTATCAATGAATTCATTTGAGAAAACTCGCATGATTAACGGTATGCTCCTGGCTTCCGTGAACGCGGGTGCCGAACATTAAATTTTTATCCTATGGCCACGTTGCCAATCTTCCGTCGAATGATGCCACAGCGACTGCTGGCTTTGGCCGTGGTGATAAAATTTGGAGCGACGGCTTTCATGGCTCATGCGGTGGAAAGTGTCAATTCCGCCTCCGCCATGTTCAATGAGCCGGTCATTCCAGGATTCCACGCCGACCCCAGCATCTGCCGTGTGGGGGACGACTTTTATCTGGTCAACAGCTCGTTTGAGTATTTCCCCGGCGTGCCGATTTTTCACAGTCGCGACCTGGTTCATTGGCAGCAGCTGGGTCACGTGTTAACGCGGAAAAGCCAGTTGAATCTGGATCATATGCGCGCCTCCGGCGGTATTTTTGCGCCGACGTTGCGTTACCACGACGGAACTTTTTACATGATCACCACGTTGGTCTGGGGCGGAGGCAATTTCTACGTCACGTCCACCAATGCCGCCGGACCGTGGTCTGATCCTGTCTGGCTCGACAAGGATGGCATCGATCCGTCGCTCTTTTTTGATGACAACGGCAAGGTGTATTATACGCGGCAGGTCGGCGGCGAACATGGTTTCTCCGGGCAGCAATTGTTGAATGTGCAGACCGGAAAACTGGAGGGTGACATCAAGGAACTTTGGCGCGGCACCGGTGGGAGATGGCCGGAAGGGCCGCATCTTTACAAAATCAACGGCAAATATTACCTGATGATTTCCGAAGGCGGCACGAGCTACGATCATTCCCTGACCGTCGCCCGCAGTGATTCGCCGTGGGGGCCGTTTGAGCCCGATCCAAAGAATCCGATCCTCACTCACCGCCATTTGCCGGAAAATCCATTCCAGGCGATGGGTCACGGCGACCTGGTTGAGACACCTGATGGTTGGTGGGTGGCGTTTCTCGGTTTTCGTCCGCAAGGCGGCCAGTTTCATCACCTCGGCCGGGAGACATTTCTTGCGCCGGTCACCTGGGAAAATGGCTGGCCCGTAATCAACGATGGGAAACCGATTGCTGCCACGGTCAAGGCACCGAAACTACCGCCACATCCCTGGCCGGACGAACCGGCGCGGGATGAATTTGAGGCGGCCAGTCTTCGACCGTGCTGGACGTTCATTCGCAACCCGGAGATGCAGAATTATTCGCTGACAGAGCGACCCGGCTGGCTGCGCCTGAAAGGTTCGGCCGTAAGTTTGAACGATGTGGCTTCACCCACTTTTGTGGGCCGCTGCCAGACAGATTTTAACTCCCGCATGGCCGCCAAAATCTCGTTTGAACCGCAGCAAACCAACGAGGAGGCCGGCCTCGTGCTGCGGGGTAATGACCGGAATCATGTCGAAATTGTCGTGACCAGGCACGACGGCAAACGGTCGGTCGGCCTCCGCAAGGTGTTGGACGGACAGGTGGTTGAACCGGTGATTTATCAGGAGGTGCCGGCCGGCGGACTGGTGTTGAGCATTCAAGCCGCCCCTTTGAGCTATGAGTTTTTCTGGGCCGGCACCGATGGCCTGAAACACCGGCTCGGTTCGGCGCGCACCAGGGATTTATCGACGGAAACGCTCACGGCTCAGAAAGGGGCTGCCTTTGACTTCACCGGCGTCATCGTGGGAATGTTCGCCTCGGGAAACGGCCAGGCCAACACCACGCCGGCGGATTTTGACTGGTTTGAATATGACGGCCAGGATACCGTTCAATCCGCCAGCACGCCATCTGCTCCTGATGTCAGAGAGCGGTGAAAGGTTACCACACCGAAATGTGATGGAAGCAGCGTCGCCTGGAAATCAGCGAAGATTTCCACCCGCTAAATAATTTCGATGAAACTCCGCATTCCCTTTAATACGCATCGCAGCTGGCTGGTAACGATATTGTGCCTGCTGGTGTTGACAGCGCTTGGTCAGAAATCCTTGTTTGCGCTGGGAATGGAATCTTTCGTGAACAACACGGCCGGGCGCGGGAGTTTCGCTCTCTTCACCAAGGGCAAGGCGGCAGGAATCTATTCAGACACCAACGACTGGCCCGGCGTGTTGCGGGCGGCGGGTGATCTGCAAACCGATATGCGTCGCGTTTCCGGAATCACGCCGACGTTGATGCACGATTCGGCCGTCTCCGGCCGGCAGGTCATTATTGTGGGAACGATTGGCCGCTGTGAGATGATTGACTGGCTGGAGGCCGAGCGGAAGATTGACGTGAGTTCCATTCGAGGCCGTTGGGAAGCCGCGCTCATCCAAGTGGTGCCGCATCCCCTGCCCGGAGTGGCACAAGCCCTCGTCATCTGTGGTAGTGATAAGCGTGGGACGATTTACGGCATTTACGAATTGTCCGAACAGATGGGAGTTTCGCCGTGGCATTACTGGGCCGACGTGCCGCCAACGCAACACTCCGAGCTTTTTGTGAAAGCCGGAAAATTTGTGCAAGGCCCGCCTGCGGTGAAATATCGCGGGATTTTTCTGAACGACGAATGGCCGGACTTGAGCAACTGGATCGGAATGAAATACGGCACGGTTCCGATCAGCACCAATCCGCCGGTGCCGCCGGACGTGGCGAATTACAGCCATGCGTTCTACACGAATATCTTCGAGCTAATCCTCCGGCTGAAGGGCAATTATCTCTGGCCGGCCATGTGGAACAACGCCTTCAACGAGGACGACACGAACAACCCGGCGTTGGCGGATGAATACGGCATCGTGATGGGCACCTCGCATCAGGAGCCGATGTTGCGAGCGCAAAAGGAGTGGGATCGCCGCCATCAAAAGACGCTGGGCAGCTGGAACTACGCAAAATATCCCGATGTCCTCCAGAATTTCTGGCGCGAAGGCGTCCGGCGAAACAAGGATTTTGAAAGCCTGATCACACTTGGTTTGCGCGGCGCGAACGACACGCCAATGGCCGAAGGCGGGCCGGAGGCGAACATGGAGTTGCTCAAACATATCGTGGACGTGCAGCGGCAGATCATCGCCGAGGAGAAGAATCCCGACGTGACCCGGGTACCCCAAGTCTGGTGTCTCTACAAGGAGGTTCTGGATTTTTACAACGCCGGAATGCGTGTGCCGGACGACGTGACCTTGTTGTGGGCTGAGGATAATTGGGGCAATGTTCGCCGCCTGCCGACCGCCGCGGAACGCCAGCGTAGCGGCGGTGCGGGCGTGTATTATCATTTGGATTATCACGGGAGCCCGCGCAATTACCAGTGGCTCAACACCAGCCCGATTGCCAAGGTCTGGGATCAGATGTCGCTCGCGGTTGAATATGGTGCCGACCGAGTTTGGATCGTGAACGTCGGCCACCTGAAAGGTTGCGAATTCCCGCTCGAGTATTTCATGAACCTGGCCTGGAATCCGCAACGATGGGGCAATACCAACATTCATGAATACACCCGGCTCTGGTCGGAACGGGAATTTGGCCCGACGTATGCCGGCGACATCGCGGACATCATTTCCAAATACACCAAATACAATGGCCGGCGCAAACCCGAGATGCTCGCACCCGGCACTTACAGCCTGGTGAATTATCAGGAGGCGGAAACCGTGGTGGCGGACTTTAATGCCATCAGCTCGAAAGCCGAGGCGATTTTCCAAAAACTGCCCGTCGCCCGCCGTGATGCATTTTATGAATTGGTGCTGTTTCCCACCAAGGCCAGCGCGCTCGTGAACGAACTGTATCTCGCCGCCGGGAAAAATGCATTGTACGAGCGGCAAGGCCGGGCGAGCGCGAACGACTATGCCGCCGAAACCAGGCAACTTTTCGCGGCAGACACCAACTTGATGACGTATTTCAACCAGACTTTTGCCGGCGGCAATTGGAATCATTTTATGGATCAAACGCATCTGGGTTACACCAATTGGAATGATCCGCCTCAAAACAGCCTATGCGCCATCCACCTGACCGAGACCGACGTGCCCGCCTCGGCGGCAATGGGCGTGGCCGTGGAGGGTTCTGAATCCGACTGGTCCCGCACCACCAATGAAGCCGTGCTGCCGTCGTTCGATGTCTTCAACCAGCACCGGCATTACATTGAGGTGTTCAACCGGGGTAAAAATGCTTTTGTGTTCACCGCCAGCATCAGCGAACCGTGGATCAAGCTTTCTGAAACGACCGGCACCCTCGGAAAAGACCAGCGCCTGTGGGTGAGTGTGGATTGGAACGGGGCGCCGAAGGGCCAAGCCAGCGGCACGGTAAAACTTATCGGCACGGCCAAAGAAGTGGTCGTGAGAGTGAATGCCTTCAACCCGACGGAGCCAACTCGCCATTCGTTGCGCGGCTTTGTGGAGGGTGAAGGTTTTGTATCCATTGAGCCGGAACATTTCACGCGCAACATCACCGCCGGGTCCAATCGCTGGATAAAAATCCAGGATTACGGACGCACACTTTCTGGCCTGCGCGCGACCCAGCCCGTAACGGCGCCGAGTGCGACGCCCGGCAAGGATTCGCCGTGCCTGGAATACCAGATGTATCTGTTCAGCACCGGCACGGTGAAAGTGGCCACCATCACCTCGCCCACATTGAATTTTGTCCCGGGACGCGGATTGCGCGTCGCCATTTCAATTGACGACGAGCAGCCACAGATGATCACGCCCGTGCCGGCCGACTACAAGGCGCAGAACGGAAATACCGACTGGGAAAAAGTCGTTGGCGACAACGCTCGCTGGACTTACTCCACGCATCAGTTGACCAAGCCCGGTTATCATACGCTGAAATACTGGATGGTGGATCCCGGCGTCTTGTTGCAAAAAATCGTCGTGGACTGCGGCGGGGTGAAGCCGAGTTACCTTGGCCCACCCGAAAGTTTTCGACATAACCCCGGCATTTCCGGCAACTGAACCTGAGTCGATTTTTCCACAATTAAACTTGGCCGTGGCCTGTATCGCCATCTTCAGAAAACATAGTTTACCCGGCATCACCTGGTAACTAAATGCTCTTGAGGGGCATGAGGGAGTGTTGTAGGGTCAAACAGGTCCAAGAAAATGGAGACAATTGCCACATATTCTGAAGTTCGATTCGACGGTTCTCGCAAGTTCACCCTATTTTCAGACAAGCTCGCCGTGAACGGCAAGAGGACACTGCACTCGGAATTTGAAACTGTGATTCCTCTCAATACTCTGGACCCCAATTACGACCGGTTGAGAGTGCGCAACGTAAACTTTGGAGTTGGCCTTTGGATGGCGGTAATCGCTTTCGTAACGTCCACTGTTCTTGTCAGCGGTTTTAAAATGTCTTTCACAGCCCTGGCACCAGGGATGATTGCCACCGTTGGTTTGGCTGGCCTCATTTTGTGCGCAGCCACCTACCGCAAGGTTGAGTTCTTGCGGTTCAAGAACGCGGCAGGATTGGCCATCCTGGATATCGCACGTGCGGGAAAGGATGCTCCCAAATTTGATTCGTTTATTGAAGCACTGATCAAGCAGATAAAAAATTCCAGAGGCCCGGCTCAGGATGTCGATGCAGCGAATGTGGTAGATCCGTCCGCAACGGGCCACTCACCAAAACAATGACACCAACAACCAAATATCCAAAGGAACCTGCAAAGGCTTTCTTCATTGTCTTTTTCTCTCTGTCTGCACTGGCTGCCATCATGCTTCCTATTAGCGTGTGGACTTTGGCGTTCGGTTGTTGCGCCTTTCTCGCCGTGACGAGCGTGGGTCTGGCCCGTCTGGGTCGCCGGGTTGTCCTGTTGCTTGGGCTTCCATTTGCCCTGGCAATGCTTCCGGGCTTGATTGGGGTCACATTAATGTTGAGTTCACCTCATGTGCTCGATGCCGGTGAATCCTGGTTGCAGGTTTCGCGTTATCTTCTCTACGCCTGGAGTGCCTGGGGCGTGTGTTGGGTTGCGCGCGGTTGGTTGCTTTATTATAGGGAGCCACATCAAACTGCCTGACGGCACCGCATCAAGGCTTGCCTGCGGTTTCATCTAATCTCAGCGAGCTTTCAACGTCGGCGTCAGACCAACCATCCGGTCGCCGTCGCCGAAGGAAATGGCACATTGATGATCTGGCAAAGTCATAATTTTCGGTCGGTTTCATTTTACCCCGGCCCGAGCTGCGGCGGCGGGGTCGATTTTTTTGAGAGTATTGGTGAGTTCTGAGCGATCGCCGAAAGTAGGACCATTGAGAGCTTCCAAAAGAGCTGGCACGGCAGCTTTTGCTTTGGGGCCAAACATGCCCAGAGCCTCAAGGGCGGGTCGTGAGCTGTAGTTCGTTCCCTTGAGTTGGTGTATTAAGGCAGGCACTACCTGGTCTGGCTCACAACCTAATGAGCCGAGCGCGCGAGCGGCTTCGCCGCGTGCGAGGCGATCCTTACTCTCCAAACATTCCAAAAGAGGACGAACTGCAATTTTACCCACTTCGGGAATCGCGGCCAATCTGTCAGGCGCATAGTTTGTGCCGGAATAGAGAGATCGCATCAGCCCAAAGGCCTCAAGCGCGTTGTGTTTAACACCCGGGTTGCTGTTGGTTAATGCCTGAACCAGAGGCAGGGCACCATCCAGACCTATTCCTGCCAGCGAAAATGCGACAAACCCGGAGTCGTCGTCGTATGGGAGCAGTTCAGCCAATTTAGGAACAGCCGGATTTGCCAGTGGGCCAAGTATGAAAAATCCCCCGAAGGCCTCGCATCTTGACTCGTATGCAGTTGGTAAGTCGAGCTGGATAAGTGACTGCCTTTCGATCAGGGAAATGAATTTTAATTTGAGGGGAGAATCGGTGGCCTGGATTTTTTGGAGGAGAACGGGAAGCGCGTTGGTGCCAATAATTGTGACCGCCTTGACAATTAGTTTTTCATCTTCAGCGTTTGTACTACCAATCCCCTGCCTGAGCCATTGGGTCAAGGTTTTGCCCTGATAGACCGGTTCGCGTGGTCGCAGCACCTGCCAGGCGAGGCCGCCGAGCAGGAGGAATGATAGCAGGATGAGGAGGATGCGCCTGGGGTGTTTCATTTTATGCGGGCCGCGGCGGCGGGGTCGATTTTTTTGAGAGCATTGGTAACTTCTGAATGAGCGAGAAATGCAGGGTCGTTGAGAGCTTGCAGAAGGACGGGTACCGCGGCTTTTGCTCTGGGACCTAACATAGCCAGCGCCTGCAACGCAGGAACTGCGACTCGTGGGTTGTAGTTCGCTTCCTTGAGTTGGTTTATTAAAGCAGGGACTACGAGATCCGGCTCACAACCTAATGCACCGAGTGTCTTGGCGGCTCTGGCACGAGTGAACTGATCCTTGCTCTCCAAACATTCCAAAAGAGGCGGAACGGCAATTTTAGCGACTTCGGGGATAATGGCCAATCTGTCAGGCGGCCAGTTGTCGATGAAGCGGACAAGTCCCATTCCTTTCAAAGCATCAAGTGCTCTGTATTTCACGCCTAAGTTACTGTTGGTCAATGCCTGGACAAGAGGCGGGACACCATCAATACCGATTCCCGCCAATGACATCGCCACATAGCCGGAGTCGTCGTACTGAAGCAACTCAGTCAATTTGGGCACAGCGGGTTTTGCGCTGGGGCCGAGAATGCAAAAGCCTTCGGTGGCTTCGGACTTTGACTCCCATGCTTTTGTGAATTTGATTTCAACGAACGACTGCCTTTCGATCAGGGAAATGAATTTTAATTTGAGAGGAGAATCGGTGGCCTGGATTTTTTGGAGGAGAACGGGAAGCGCGTTGGTGCCAATAATTGTGACCGCCTTGACAATTAGTTTTTCATCTTCAGCGTTTGTACTACCAATCCCCTGCCTGAGCCATTGGGTCAAGGTTTTGCCCTGATAGACCGGTTCGCGTGGTCGCAGCACCTGCCAGGCGAGGCCGCCGAGCAGGAGCAGGCATGGCAGCGCAAGGAAAGTGCGCTTGCGGTGTTTCATTTCTGGCTGGCCCTGGCTTTGCTCATGAGCTTGATACTGAAAAGAACGGGTGAAGATGTCAACTGTAGTCGATCTCAGCGCAACAAGAAGGATTCAGTAAGTTGGACCGAACGGGATTGACATATCAGGAAGCGAGATTAGTGTCGGTCAAATCAGCATATGCGTGGAGGTCAATCCCTATGAGAGATCACAGCCCAAGTCGAAATGCAGATGTCGGATTTTACATTATAAAGCGATGGCAGCTTGTGTTGTTGGTTCTCGTCGGCATCGTCATGGGGATTCGGATGGGTTTATCAGCGGAGGTGATTCCGCCGTTTGTTGCGGAGGGGACCGTCACCACTCCAGTTTACCATCCTGGCAATCCCGAGTCGGATCACAATAAGGAAGCAGATTTCCGGTTTGCGTACAGTAATGGGTGGTGGGAGGTGGAAATTAAATACCCGCATGCGAAGGCACACACGCCTCTGGTTTCTGATTGCATGAGAATCCCGGACGGTGTGCGCAGTTATATTCTGTTTGCCGGGAACACCAATAGCAAGGCAATGACAGGCGCCTCGGCCTGCCCCATGCTGTTTCCTGCACCTGGACACTGGGCAGAGCTCACTGCATGGCTCAGCTTCTGCCCGCACCCCGAATTGCCGATAATTGAGGGCAACCGTATGCGTCGGTTTCTGAATCTGCCCAACTGTGCCTTGGACCTCTTCAACGATCCACGCAATGAAGGAACGTTCGCGGCCAGATATCTCGAACCGGAGAAGGCCTTTCTTTCGGAACTGAACATCACCAACAATGGTTACTATATCGAGTTGATGGAGGATATCAGGCGCTATCCGCCTCCGTATCAGAACGGTTTCTGGGAATTTAGATATGAAGTATTGCAGACGACAAATTTGAATGGGCATACGTTTCCAACAAAAGCGGCTTTGAAATTGGGAGCAATTTTGGCGCACGCAGAGTCCTCCATGCACACCGTCACTGAAATCAATGTAAAGCGAATCAGTTTTTCGGCGAGCGATCTGGCGCGGAAGAACACGGCACCGGAAGAACTTTTTGCGTTTGATCATCGCCCACCCAATCTGGAAAAGGACGAGTCCAAAGAATACATTGTCAAACACGACCAGTGGAAGCCAGTGCCGCGTCCCGAGCCTGTTTATCCGGCCAAGTATTTTCAGCTGACCAATACGAATGGATTTTACCAGGGACTGGAAGCGCTTGGCGGAATGAACTTTTGCAGAGGTGCCAGCAACAGTGTGGGGAATGCGAACACCAATCTGACTGTCAAGTATGCCTCCATGAATAATGATGATCTGCAAAATGTGGTGCGAACATTCTTCATTGCGGCGGGTTTGGGATTGGATGCCAATGATCTGACGAGCACCGGGAAGTCGGTCACATTTTATCGACGCACTGGAGTTGTGAAGGTGCAGGCGACAGAACAGGAGATTGAAATTGCGGGGAGGGCTTTGGAGATGTTGCAATCTCTTGAGAAGTGAAGTCCGGCGAGTAGAAAGCAAAGAAATTAATCTCGTTCGATTTCGTGGTCAGGCTTTTACTGCGGCATTTGTTTACGATTGCCGCCACGTTTTCTCCGGGACTTTAACCGACCTAACCGATCCTCGATGGTGACTGCACCGAGGACAAAACCGACCAATGAAAGGACGGCAACAACAGAGGATATAACAATCGGGTACATAATATTTCAATTATCCGGACCAGCAGCGATGTCCGGCCCAGGATTAATAAGCAATTGTTATACCTTCGAGTTTACTGGCGTTTTTAACATGTCAGGGGACGGGGTGAATCCCAAATCGAGACGCGATGTCCGCATAATGGACAAATTCCACTTCTCTCGGAACCCCGGAGACAGGCTAAGTTGGTGATGATTACCAACAAAATTAGAGCGGCTGATTAGTGGGTTTCTGCGGGAGTGGGCGTTAGATCTTTTGCCTTATTGAGTTGCATCTCAACCAACGTTTCGGTCTGCAAGATTTCGGGATGCCCGGCAGTGACGACCTTGCCTTCGGTATTGATGACATAGAGGGTGGGAACTCCATACAGACGAAACCCCTTGGCGGGAATTGACTTGTAGCCGCCCGGTCCGGCCCAAAGATTGAAACTGTTGGTCCAATCACGCTTATTGAGATGTTTTTGAGCAGTCGCGAGGTCATCGTCAATGCTCAGCGACGCGACTTCGACCTTGCCCTTCCATTCGGGGTGCTTGCTCGCCAATAGCTGCAATTTGGCCATTGGTTCCTGGCACGGACCGCACCAGGTAGCCCAGATATCCAACACGAGCACCTTGCCGTGAAAATCGGAGAGTTTGAGTTTGTTCTGATTATCCACGCGCACAAACTCGACGTTGGGGGCATCGGCACCCGGCGGCAGGGAGCCCTTTAGTTGGGCATAGTTTTCATACTCCAATTCCTTTTGTTGTGCTTCGTCGAGCACTCCGGCCGGGAATTTGGACCACCAGAAATCTCCCTCCAAGACCCACCGCTTGTCGGTACGTTTGGTGCGCTTGGCCATCACCACGTATTCTCCGGCAATCGGCCTGCCAGTCTTGGACTTCTGGTCGGATTCAACGGTAAAAGCAACCTTGAAGGGATAGCCGTCCGTGTCCTCCAATTTTCCGAAGGAAGAATACTGGTAGGCATGCTCGACTTCAGAGCGCTTCACGCTGAGTTTTGCCCCGGTGAAATCGATGCCGTATTGATCCAATTGAGCCAGCAGGCCGCGGGCTGACTCCGTAATTCCATCCCGCCAAGGCTGCCAATCCGCTTCAAGTTCCTTGCGATTTGGAGCGGGCTTTTCAGAGGCATGCGTCTTCATGAAATCCGCCCATATTTCATCCCTGGAGCGGATGGCTTGCGAAATGAAACTTTTCTCGTCCTTCTGCTGGATAAATCGCGCGATGGACTCTCCCAGTGCGGCCATGGCAGGGTCATCGGAGCCGCTGATGGACTTGTGTTTATCAATTTTGGTCAAGAGGTCGAGTTCATGAGTCATCTCTGCATCTGCAACCCCGGCAGGGAATCGTAGCCAGCGAATGCCCTGATCCACGCGCCAACCCCCGGGGAATTTCGCCACATGGGCCAGGCACAGTTCGTATTGACCGGGCAAAGAAGAGTTCGTCTGAACACCGCCAGCGGGCTCGGCTGTCAACACGATGATGGCTTGATCCAGATAAGACAGGTCCTCCCCTTCCGCTTGTATTAAGGGATTGCGAGTGGTGCCGGCCTGCGAAGAGCGCGCTTCTTTGAAGGTGAAATGCACCTGTGCGGAATCCAGGCCGAGGCGCTTTGCCTGGGCGAGCACGATGCGGGCGCTTTCGGCAATCACCATGCGCTGCCGCTCCAAATGCTTCTCGAATGCGGGATTCAGCGGATTCTCCTTCGTCACCATGGTACTGGCGGATTGCACCTTGCGCCAGTCTTGCAAGGAAGCAGCAACGTTCGTGGAGAATTGCTCGGCATCGTGGATCTGCAACAACTTCAAGACCTGCCTGCCGAGAACAGAAAGCTCAGCGTTCACTGGCGGGGTATCGGCATGTATAGGAGCTGACAGAAAGAGAAGAGACAGCATGAACAACTGAACGATGCCGCGCTGGCAGAAAGGCAATGCCTCAGGATTTGACCTCATAGTTGGCAGGGATGGTAGAGCGGGTGGAATATAAGTCACGTCAGAAGTCTCTGACGAAAAGACGGCAAATGTTTTCCAGACGATTTTGAAGTAGTGACCAGTTAAAAGGGATGAGGGATCGGAGCACCCTAAAGGGACCTAAAGGGGTGGACAACTTGCAGTCTGGAGTTGGATATGAGTGTGGGTTGCGTACGCGGGTGGAGGGGCAAGATTGATTGAAGTCTCGGGCTTTGTCAGGGTTCGACGGAGCCTCGCCCCACCATTTAATTACTCTCCCGGTTGCTGATGCTTACTCCGCAAAGATGGCCCTGACACCGATCTCATCCAAGTGCTGCAACATATCTGCCGGGTCTTGATAAACCCGGTAGGCACCCGCTTTTTCAAGTTCGTCCTCACCATAGCCTCCTGAAAGCAGACCCACCCCGAGACTGTTTGCCAGACGGGCGGCGAGCAGGTCCCAGACGCTGTCACCCACAACGATCGAAGTGTGGATATTCACGCCCAAGCGTTTGGCAGCGGCGAGGAAGAGATCAGGATTGGGTTTGGCATGTTGGACCATGTCTCTGGTAATCACGGTCGCCCTGCGCGGGTCCACGCCGAGGATTTTCAATGCCAGACCGGCGCTCTCCATGCGGCCGCTGGTGGCGATGGCCCAGGGAATTCCGGCCCGTGAGAGGTGATCGAGCAGTTCGCGGGCGCCGGGAAGCGGTCGAACCTGTCCGATCATGCGCGCGTAAGCTTCGGCATGCACGCGCTTGATCTTATCTGCCTGTTCCTTTGACAGTGTGCGATCGGTTTCGCGTGAAAGAGCATTCACAAAGAGGCCGCCGCTCATTCCAATCCTTCGATGAATGCGCCAGACGGAAACTTCGATGCCTGAATCCTCCAGAGCTTCGCGCCAGGCGAGGACATGTTGATAAACGCTATCCACCAGCGTTCCATCCAGATCGAACAAAAAAGCTGGGACGGCTCCTGAGGTTTTGCTGCGTATCCTCCTGCCCGCAGTTCGGCGTGCGGCCAGATTTCTTCGTTTGGTACGAATCATAATCGTATTAAGCGTTGTTATAAACAGACCCTACCGCGAGGGTTACATCCGGGAGGTCTGACTTCCCTTTCTCACATTCCTTGTCGGAAGATCACAAGTCAAATCCATCAGAACTTAAGGTCTTGCTGTTACAGCCTGACGCGAGACAGTCGCCTGTGAGCGAAGCGGCTTTTCCACGAAATCAGCAGCAAGTAAACGGTTCGACCAATTTCATCAACTGCCGTTGGCCTTTTCTTCCTAAATTCTCGCTTTACTGCATGTTGGGCCGCATTGCACGGCTGTGCAATGCCGCGAAGGCAAATAAACAACGCGTTCTAAAAATGAAGAACACTTGCTTTAAGGGCCAATAGAATGAACTTTGGAAATGCCATGGGAAGGTTGCCAGATCACTGTCTCGATAAGATTCCGCCGTGCGTTGGCGCGGCGCAATGCCAATTTCTCATTATCGGCGCTGGAATGGCGGCTGCAATCAGCCTGCCAGTTGCGACGTTGATCGCTGAAACCAATCTTCCGCTCACATAAACGAAACACAAAAAGAAGAAAGAAAAGAAATCCATGAATACGATTACAACCAAAGACGGCACACAAATTTACTACAAGGACTGGGGTACAGGGCAGCCTATTGTTTTCAGTCATGGCTGGCCGCTGAGTGCGGATGCCTTTGAGGATCAGATGTTTTTTCTGGCCTCCCGTGGCTACCGCTGCATCGCGCATGACCGCCGCGGCCATGGGCGCTCAAGCCAGCCTTGGCAAGGCAACGACATGGACACGTACGCCGATGACCTCGCGGAGCTGGTCGAAAAGCTTGACTTAAAGAATGCAATTCATGTCGGCCACTCCACCGGCGGCGGCGAAGTTGCACGTTTCATTGGCCGTCACGGCACGAAGCGCGTGGCGAAGGCAGTATTGATCGGCGCGGTGCCGCCGCTGATGCTGAAGACGGCTGCCAACCCCGCTGGCACGCCCATCGAGGCGTTTGACCAGCTTCGCGCTGCCGTCGTTGCGGACCGTTCGCAGTTCTGGAAGGACCTCAGCATGCCATTCTATGGCTACAACCGTCCGGGTGCAAAAATTTCAGAAGGGGTGCGCGAGTCATTCTGGCTCCAGGGGATAATGGCCAGTTTTCCAGCTTCGTACTTTTGCATCAAGGCCTTTTCCGAGACGGATATGACCGAGGACTTGAAGAAGTTCGACGTGCCGACATTGGTCCTGCATGGGGACGACGATCAGATCGTGCCGATCGGCGCGGCAGCAATGCAGTCTTCAAAATTGGTCAAGAATGCGGTGCTCAAGGTTTACAAGGGAGCACCGCACGGCATGTGCACGACGCTTAAGGACCGGGTCAATGAAGACCTCCTGGCATTCTTCAAGGGTTAACACAAAAGCATTCCGTTCCAAACAAACGAAAAACTTGTCAACGCATATGAATAAACTCACAGGCAAAGTAGCCGTGGTCACCGGTGCCTCCAAAGGCATCGGGGCCGCGATCTCCAAAGTACTCGCGGCTGAGGGCGCGGCAGTGGTCGTCAACTATTCATCCAGCAAGGAGGGCGCGGATAAGGTGGTCGGCGAAATTGTTAAAAAAGGTGGTAAGGCAATTGCGGTGCAGGCCAATGTCGCCAAGCAGGCGGAGATTGAAAAGCTCTTCGCCGAGGCGAAGAAGGCGTTCGGCAAGATCGACGTGCTCGTGAACAACGCGGGCATCTATGAGCCGGCTCCGCTTGGGCAGATCACTGAGGAACACTTTCACCGTCACTTCAACCTCAATGTCCTCGGCCTCATTCTTGCGACACAGGAAGCACTAAAATACTTCGGTGCGGAGGGTGGGAGTATTGTAAACACGAGTTCCGTCGTCAGCACGCTGTCACCTGCGGGCACTGCGGTTTACAACGCGACCAAATCGGCCGTTGACGGACTCACCCGTACCTTTGCGAAGGAACTCGGGGCGCGCAAAATCCGCGTGAACTCAGTCAATCCCGGCCCGATTGAAACTGAGGGAACGCATTCAGCGGGACTGATTGAACGATTCCAGACTTTGACTCAGTCCATCCCGCTGGGCCGCATCGGCCAGCCACAGGACATCGCGCCTGCGGTCGTTTTTCTGGCTTCACCGGACTCGAGTTGGATGACTGGCGAGACGCTCTATGTCACGGGTGGTCTGCGCTAGAAGGCATCGTCTAAGGAAGGTGTGGAAAAAGTTGAAACCGTTAAGATTCCGCGGCGGGTAAGGGTCGCGTTCGAAGGACGCATGGTTAGACGGCATGGTCATACTCAATCACCAAAACTTCCACTTCGGTTTTGCTGGCTGTTCAGGGCCAAGTTCCAGACTACTCGCAATCTGCTCCACCTCGGCGACCTCGCTCGACTCTGGCTCGCTGACGCAAATGTGCGTGGCCATGATGTGCTCGCGACCGTCGCTGATAAACCATATCTGAATACGGGGGTGCTCTACGGAACTAAAGACTGCCGTCCCGAAGCTGCCGAATCTACAAGCGCCACCGGATGGCTTAGCCATCTGCCCAAACCCGTTCTTTCGTCCGAAGTTGGTCGCCATCTGCTTCAAACTGTCAGCCGTGATTTCCGGCAGTGGCTTCCCGCCGCGATACTCGGCCCAAGAAACCTGAAACGCGTTCGTGCTGGCCTCGCGACAGAAGGTCGCAGGGCCGTTCGGGCTCTTCTGCTGTGACCAAGTTGTCGGAAGATCAATTTTGAGTCTCATGGTGTGGTGACCTAACGCCGTCTGACTATTTGATATGTAACCTCTGGTTCGTATATTGAACCGTTTAATTTAACGGTTTGCGACAATCGGTAGTGGTTTATTATCAACGACACCGGCTTCTAATATCCGAACCAGCCGTCGTATTTCAAAGCAAAATCCTCCCCAGCCGTTCCCAATCCGATGCGACTTACAGCCACGAACCAGGAAGGCGTGGGATTGCAGGAGTGGTGGAAATGGAGATTTTCGTGGATGCTTCATCGTAAGCCGGTTTGGAAACCGGCGCTCCGGGGGCTCTTGCTGTGCAAACCTGAATGAAGGGATTAGCCTTCACAGCTTTTCAATCGGGTATTCGGTATCAGCGAAAATCAAGGTTGCTCCAGGCGATGGAATTTACGCGTGCCTAGATTGATCGCGTTGGTTAGCGAGAATATGCGGTGGCACGAAAAAGGTTCGAGGTATTGGATACCGCCCGGGTTAGGGTGAGCGCAAGCGGTAAAAGCGTTGCGGACTGTTCGTCGCCTGCGCATCCGTGAATTGGAAATGGCCGGGTGAAACTTCGGTCACGCCGCCAAACGTCGCCCAATTGGTCAATGGCAGCGCGGGGTCGGTGGTGGTCAGCACGCCGAAGAATGCTCCTACCGTGTTGGTGAAAGTGAACTGGAAGCCATTGGTCCCTTGCTGGGCGCAGGTCAGCCTCGTCGCGACGGGGACTGGCACGCTGACGTTCACAACGCTGCTGGTGCCGGGAATGCCGTTGACGAAGACCGTGACCAGCGCATAGCCCGGAGGGAAACCATATACTGGCGCAGAATTGAAAATATTCGTCGACCAGTTCGTGGTCAGCAGGAAGGTGGATTGCCCGCTTTCGATGCTCCGCAGTTGTACGAGAGGATGATCGCCCGCCGAAGCTTGAGAACCATTGCCACCTGAACCTTCTGAAATGCCGCGAAACCCGGAACCAGTGAGGGCGAGAGTGCCTCCCAAATTGAGGTTGGATGTGATCGAGGCAATTTGCGGTTGCCAGGAGTTGGAGAAGCCCAACCCGACATCGTACAGAGCCGCGTTCACAAGAAGGCTGTTGGATAAACTTAGTCCACCTGTAACCAGCAACTTGCCGTCGAGCAAGAGAGTGGCGGTGTGAGAAGCAAGCGGCGTGTCCAGCCCGCCTGTTGGCAGCCAGATTCCGGTTGCTGGATCGTATAGCTCGGCACTGGAAAGGGGGTTCTTGTCCTGGTCCAAGCCTCCGGAGGCAATTACCTTCCCGTTAGGCAGCAGGGTGGCACAGTGCTCGTGTCGGCCTGTGCCCAGCGAACCGGTCAGGGTCCATTTGCCCGTGGTTGGGTCATACAATTCCGCACTGGAAAGGGAAGTATTGTCATGCAACCCTCCGAAAATCAAAACCTTCCCGTTCGGCAGCAAAGTCGCAGTATGTGAATGGCGTGAGACGTTCAAGTTGCCGGTCAAAATCCATGCCGCGGTCGCCGGATTATATAGCTCCGCGCTGGAAAGAGAATATCCTCCCACATAGCCACCTGCCACCAGCACTTGCCCATTTTTCAATAAGGTTGCGGTGTGAATCTGCCGACCAATGTTGAGCGCCCCTGTCAGAGTCCAGACTCCAGTGGATGGATTGTAGAGCTCGGCGCTGGAAAGAAAGTTGGTGCCGTTGGCGCCTCCGGCAACAAGCACCAACCCATTGGGGAGGAGAGTCGCGGTGTGAGTCCAGCGTTCTGCATTCAGGGAGCCTGAGTTCGTCCATGTCTCGCTGGCCGCATCAAATAACTCAGTGCTCGCAACTCCGCTGTATGAGTTATCGATGCCGCCGGACACGAGCACATTGCCGTTCGGCAATAGAGTGGCAGTATGGCTCAAGCGGGCGGTATTGAACGGCTGGGTTGCAGTCCATGTCCTGGAAGCCGGATTGTATACATCCACGTTTGCGAGTGGGATGCCATAGTCACTCCACCCGCCGGCAACGAGCACATTTCCACTGGGGAGCAAGGTTGCTGTGTGATATTCCCGATCGACGCTCAGGGGACTGGTGTTCGTCCATGAGCCGGTCGCCGGATCAGCGGCAGGATCATAAACCTCGGAACTGGACAAAAAGTCTCCGAGATCATAGTGACCTCCTGCCACCAGCACCTGGCCGTTGGCGAGCAAAGTTGCGGAATGATCAAAACGTCGCATGCTTAAAGTGGCCGAGTTTGTCCATGACTGCGTTACCGGGTCGTATAATTCCGACGTCGAAGGAGACCAGATATCGCCCCCGCTGATGAGAACTTTGCCATTGGGCAATAGATTGGCTGTGTGACTTAAACGGGCCGCATTCATGGGCGCGGTCAATGTCCATGCACCACTGACAGGATCGTATAATTCCGCGCTGGTGGTGTACCCGTCGCTATCGTAACCACCCGCAACCAGCACCTTGCCATCCGGGAGCAATGTAGCAGTGAAATCAGCTCGTGGGAGGGTTAATGGGTTGCCGAGTGTCCATGCTCCGGTGGCTGGATCATACAGTTCCACGTCGGCAATGGGAATTCCTTGCGGATCCGTGCCTCCTGCAACCAGCACCTTGCCATTGGCCAGCAGCGTCGCAGAATGCACCTGACGTGGGACGTGGAGCTTGCCGGTGGCTGTCCATGTTTGGTTGGAGGGTTCATAAAGCTCCGCGTCAGTAAAACTCCCAGTGTCACCGTAGCCTGCGGCGATGAGCACCCGGCCGTCCAGCAGCAAAGTGGCCGTGTGACCGTCGTGTGTGAAATTCATGGAACTGGTCGGCGACCACGTCCCGGTGGCTGGATCAAAAAGCTCAGCACTGGAAAACTCATAAGGCGGGGTGTTGATGGAGCCACCTGCCACGAGCACCTTGCCGCTGGGCAGCAAGGTAGCGGTGTGCAATTCGCGCGCATGAATCATTGAACTTGTGGCAGTCCACAATCCGGTGGCGGGATCAAACAGTTCGGCGACGCCGGTAGGGTCATATCCGATCCCGTAGTTGGTAGAACCGCCAGCAACTAACACCTTGCCGTTGGGCAGGAGGGTGGCGGTATGCCAATTGTGGGCACTGTTCATTAGGCTGTTGGTTGACCACGAAGCAGCCTGGGCCGCAGGAATAACCGCCCAACTCAGCACCAGCGCAGCCAATGCTAGAAAGGGTTGAAGAGTGAGCGTGGATTTGATTTGAGTGTTCATTCGGCGGCTTGGGTTACCTCCAGTATGCAGTTCGTTACTCGACAACTACTTAAAAGCGACCGGAGGATGACCACAGTCAGGAAGAACGTCAATGACGAAGGTTGTGAGAAACATATGAGGAGCCATGCTTTTGAAAGGCTCCTGACGGGAGAGGTAAAACTATTTTTGGTGGTTTAGGAATTTGGGCGACGGTACCCTTGCAAGCCTTTAGTGCAGATTGCCTTGGGAGACGCTTGCCAATCGCATCCGGACTTATACGGCTGGACAGTCTGTGTCCAAGGAGTTCGGTAAAGTGGGAGGATGAGAGTACAAAAAGAGACTGGGATCGGGAGGAAGATGGGGGTGAAAGGGGTTGGAGCAGTTGGGTATCCCGAAGGGCGCGGAGTTTGCGCCAGGATTCGGACGGGAAATGGCGATCAAGGGCAGTTAACGACAGTTCAAAAATAAAATTTGATGCGAATTATGAGAGCCGTTTGGGCGGTTCTTTAGCTTTGCATAAAGGAAACGTTAAGGATTAATATTAGGATCGCGATAAAGAGAGAAAATTTCATGAGCGCAACGCGAAACATTGTTCTGGGTGTGACGGGATCGATCGCCGCCTACAAAGCGGCGGAGTTAACGAGCCAGTTGACCAAGCAGAATTGCTCGGTGCAGGTGGTGATGACCGCGGACGCGTTGCGGTTCATCACGCCGCTGGCGTTCAAGACGTTGTCGCGCAATCCGGTGGTAACGGACCTCTATGATGAGGAGGAAGGTTGGAAGCCGACGCACATCAAGCTGGCGGATGAGGCTGATTTGCTGTTGATCGCTCCGGCGACGGCCAACACCATCGCCAAGCTGGCGCATGGCCTGGCGGATGATGCGCTGAGTTGCATCGCACTGGCGTTGAATCCGAAAGCGAAGGTACTCGTAGCGCCGGCCATGAACGGCAAGATGTGGTTGCATCCGGCGACGCAGGCGAATGTGGAAACATTGAAGCGGCGTATGGTGGAGTTCATCGGGCCGGAGGAAGGGATGTTGTCGTGCGGTTATGAGGGGGTGGGCAGGCTCTGGCCGGTGGAGGCAATTGTGCATCGGGCCGTGGAACTGGTGAGCTGGCAGTAGAATGGATGAATTAATTGACCCCGCATGAGGAGACCTGGCGATTGGCTATAAACTTTACGAACTGGCGCAAGACGGAGTGGTTGCCGAGATTGCTGGCGATGCCGCTGCCGGAACCGGCAACGCAGGCATCGCGCATTCTGGCGGTGCAACGCAACATCGTGCTGCCCACCCGGTTGGTGGTTACGGCCATTGTTTTTTACTACCTGTTCTACTCGCGCTGGTTGCCACAGCCTGGAACGCCACGGGAAAAAATCCTGGAGACGATTCAACACTTCTTCATCTTTTACCTGATCTTCAACGCCATGGCCGCCATACTGCTATTGCTGAAACGTTTTCCCGCGGGGTTGGTGCAGTGGCTGGTGTTCACAACGGGGCTTTTCGATGGTCTGTTGCTGGCGGGTTTGACGCTGGAGACAGGCGGCTTTGATAGCAATTTGTTTTGGATGTTTCCCGGTTTGATTATTATCAATGCCATCAGCATTCCGTTGGCCACGCCGCAAATCGTTTTGAACCTGAGCCTGAGCGTGTTCTACCTGGGTGTCGGGTTACTGAATGTAAATATTAGTGACAGCGATCTCACCTCAACTCCGTTGCCATCACCGATGCTGACCAAGAAAGTTCCTGCTCATCCTGCTCAATCTCAATTCATGGCTAATGGGAATTTTGCGTCGGAAACAATTACTCCCGAGCCAACCACGGAGCCGTTTCTTCTGCGTCTAATCATTCTGTGGTTGATGACTTTTTCCTGTTACGGGGTCCAATTGCTTGCCTTCCGTGATCGGCAGGCAGAACAGGAGGCCCGGGAGGCCATGGCGCGCAATAGCGAACTGAAGGCGGCCGGGCGTCTGGCGGCGGAAATCGCGCATCAACTTAAAAACCCATTGGGAATCATTAATAACGCCGCCTATTCGCTTCAACGCGGCATCAAAGAGGGCAAACGGGATGTCTCGCAACAAATTGAAATCATCAGGGAGGAAATTGAACGATCAGACCGGATTATCACGCAATTAATGGGCTATGCTCAGTTAAGCGAAGGGCGGGTTGAAAAGTTAAATGTGGCAGAAGAGTTGGACAAGGCAATCCATGAAGTTCTGCCCATGGGCGCCAATTACGCCATCAACGTGGAGCGGGACTATGGCGATGACCTGCCGGCATTGATGATGCAGCGGAGCCACTTATCGGTTATTTTGGTCAACCTGCTCCAAAATGCGCGGGAAGCCATGAATGGTTCGGGACACCTCGCAATCAGCGTTCATTCCCAAACCGGCAATGAGGTCGAGATAGTGGTGGGAGATAGCGGCCCAGGCATTCCGGCGGACAAAGTAAACCAGGTTTTCGAAGCCTACTATACGAACAAGGAGAAGGGCACGGGACTGGGATTGGCCATCGTAAAACATAATGTGGACCTGTACGGAGGAACGATCCGCATCGAATCAAAGCTTGGAAAGGGAGCACGGTTCATCCTATTATTTCCAGCCAGAACGTTTATAAGATAAGTATAAGTAAATGAGTACCTCGCTGCCACCAGTGCTCGTCGTGGATGACGAAAAGAACATGCGTCTTTCGTTGAAGACTGTCCTTTCCGACGAAGGTTATGCTGTGCGCCCAGTGGAATCCGCCGAAGAAGCCTTGAACGTGCTGGCACAAGAGGAATTCCTTTTAGTAATCACGGATGCCCGTCTCGGCGGAATAAGCGGCTACGAATTAATCGGCAAGGTTCATGCCCGCTGGCCTGAATTGCCGATTCTGATGATCACGGCTTATGCCACGCCCAAGCTGGCCGTCGAAGCCATCAAAGCCGGAGCTTTTGATTACCTCGCCAAGCCATTTGCGCCCGAGGAGTTGTTGCATGCGGTGGCCCGTTGCTCTGAACGGCATCGTTTGATGCATCAAAACGCCACGCTCCGGGCGCGCGCCAATGAAACTTATCAGTTGGAGCAGATTGTGGGCGATTCACAGGGCGTCCGTGACATGCGGCAGATGATTCAAACGTTCGCCCCCACCGATGCCCGGGTGCTGGTTCTAGGCGAAAGCGGCACCGGCAAGGAACTTGTGGCCGGGGCGATGCACTGCCTTAGCCAGCGTTCCAGTGCAAATTATATTCGCATCAACTGCGCGGCCATTCCGGAAACTCTTTTGGAAAGCGAACTCTTCGGCCACGAAAAGGGAGCCTTCACGGGAGCTTTGAAACAGAAGGCCGGACGGGTGGAAGAAGCCGACGGCGGAACGATCTTTCTGGATGAAATCGCGGATATGAGCCGGCCGTTGCAGGCGAAGTTGCTTCGCTTCCTTGAGGACGGCACTTTTTACCAGGGTTGGAGGCACCCAGGAACTCAGGGTCGATGTGCGTTTGATTGCTGCCACCAATCGCGACATCATTGAGGCCATTCGTCAAAACGAATTCCGGGAGGATCTGTTTCATCGGCTGAATGTATTGCAGTTTCGCCTGCCGCCATTGCGTGAACGCGGCCAGGATGTGCTTTTGTTGGCCGAGCACTTTTTAAAGCATTTCGGACATACCATTAAAAAGCCGGTCAAAAAGTTCGCCAAGATGGCGCAGCAGAAACTGTTGTCCCATCATTGGCCAGGCAATGTTCGGGAGTTGCGCAATGTAATTGAGCGCGCGTTAATCCTCGAAACCACGACTGAGATTCAGCCACAAAGTCTGCCCAATTTCGACATCGAAACCGGCTTGCGCAAGGCCGCGCCTCCGGCGAAGACAATCGGCAATCAGTCGCTTGACGAGATGATGTTTGATTTCGAAAAGGACCTCATTGCGCACGTTCTTGAGCAAAATCATTACAGCCTTACCAAGAGTGCAGAGCAGCTCAAAATCAGCCGCCATGCCCTGCGCTACCGCATGCAGCGCCTGAACATCGGCACGGGCACCGATACCGAAGAGGAGCCCACCGCACATATTGGAAAGGACGCCACTCCATGACATCTGGAATCTTCTTCCTGGCCTCCCTCAACGGAGCCTTCAGTGACCTGACACCGGAATTGAAGGAGACGCTGTCGATTTTTGCCGGACTTCTGTGTGTAGTACTCTTGTGTTTGGTTTGGATCCTATATTTTCGAAAACCATCACGCGGACACCAGCATCAACATCGTTCGCACTCACGGGGTCAGAATGGACAGAAAAGCGGCATGGCAGAACCCGTTCCACCAGCCACGAAGAAGCGGAGGGTGCGCCGCAGCAGCCACCCTCAACGCTCGTTTAATCCGACTCTCGCACAAACCCACGGACTGCCTCCGTTGCGAGACGAGCAGCAAAACTCCACCACGCCCTATTCGTCCTGATTGAATCATGCAAGAAAGTCGGACGATCACGCAAAAGAGCGCTTCCAATCTGGCATTGGCTTTTATTCTGTTGCCCAAAGCTAAACGTGACGGGATGTCAGCTCTCTACGCCTTCTGTCGGGAAGTCGATGACGTGGCGGATGATGAATCCGTGCCGACGCCTGAACGCCGGACACGGCTTTCAGCCTGGCGCACAGACATCCAGCGCGCCTGCAATAATCAAACACCTGAGTTCCTCGTTAATCGGGAGCTCCAACCCGTCATTCAACAGTGTCACCTCGCCTTTGGACTGTTCGATGAGTTAATCAAAGGCGTCGAGATGGATCTGGATATCAAGCGCTATCCGGATTACGAGGCCTTGGAACAGTACTGCTATCGCGTCGCTTCCGTGGTCGGCCTGTTGAGCATTGAGATCTTTGGGTATCAGGACAAAGCCTGCCGCGATTATGCCATCTATCTCGGGAAGGCGCTGCAATTGACAAACATTCTGCGGGATGTCCGTTCGGATGCTGAACGCGGCCGCATTTACCTGCCGCTTTCGGAATTAAAAAAGTTTAATGTGTCTGAAGAGGAAATCCTCCGGTTCGAGTATTCCGGGAGGTTTTTCAAACTGGCCGAAAGCGTGGATCAGCGTGCCCGTTACTTTTATCACCAGGCCCGCATCACTTTGCCAAAAGTCGATCGCCGATCCATGGTTGCTGCCGAACTAATGGGATCAGTTTACTGGCGGCTGCTTAAAAAACTGGAACGCCAGGAGTTTGATGTGTTTGGTCCCCAGCCAACCAGGCTCAGCAAATGGCAGAAGATCCTTTTAATTCTTCGCACGGGCTTCCGCGTCACCTCCGGCCTGATGACCCCGAATTATGGCACGCCTTGAGAACGCCAGGCGTTTGATAGTCAACGCAGATGACTTCGGGCGCTCCCACTCCATCAATCAGGCTGTCATCCACGCTCACCGCGAAGGCATTCTTACCACGGGCAGCTTGATGGTGAATGAACCAGCCTGCGATGAAGCCGTTGCCCTGGCCAGGGAGAACCCACGTCTCGGTGTGGGCTTGCACTTATCCCTCCTGTGTGGTCGCTCAGCCCTAACACCGGAGAAAATTCCCGGTCTGGTGAATGAAAAAGCCGAGTTTGGGAATGAACCTGCCGCTGTTGGCTTCCGTTATTTTAGCAGACGCAGCCTGCACGAACAATTGCGCGCCGAGATTCACGAGCAGTTTAAGCGCTTTCGAGCCACGGGCCTGGTCATGGATCATGTGAACGGCCATTTGCACATGCATCTGCATCCAACCGTTTTCCGCATTCTCATGGAAGACGCGAAGGAGCTTGGGATTGAGCGACTGCGGCTTACACGCGACCCTTTTCGGCTGAACGCAAAACTGGTCTCCGGCCAATGGCTTTACCGGGGCAGTCACGCCTTTATTTATCTTTGCCTTTCCGGTCGCGCACGCCCACACCTGCAAAAACGTGGCATTCGCCACACGCATAAAGTGTTCGGCCTGCTTCAGAACGCGAAGGTGGACGAACGTTACTTGACGAAGCTTCTGCCTCACTTGCCCAAAGGAGATTCGGAGCTTTACTCCCACCCTTCTCTCGACGAATTTAGGAACGAATATGAGGCCCTCATCAGCCCCAAGGTAAAGGAACTGGTGACCCAACTCGGCATTCAATTGATTCGCTATCAGGATTTATAACGTGAGCGTAACCAAATTAATCTTTATCTTGCTGATTGGTCTGACACTGGAAGCCGTCGGCGTTGTTTATCTCAACAAAGGTCTCAAACAGGTCGGCGACGTTGAAAAAATTTCCGTGCAGGAAGTGCTGCGCGTGATTAAGCGTGGCATTACCAACGGCAACATTATTTTGGGAGTATTTTTTGAGGCGCTCTTCTTTGGCTGCCTTTTGGTTTTGATGTCCAAAGGCGGGGATGTCAGCTTTATCTGGCCACTCACGGCGTTGGGATTCGTGTTCACAACCATCGCGGCGAAATTTGTTTTGGGCGAACACGTTTCACCATTGCGGTGGGGCGGCGTCTGCCTGATTGTCATTGGTGCAGGCTTGATTACCTATAGCGAGAAATTGCAGGAATCCAAAAAGCAGCAACCTGCTTCCTCGGCCACTTCAACGTCGTCGGGCCAACAATAGCTTCTCCAGCACATCCGCCAAATTGCGCGCGGCGGCAATCGTGCGCTTCTGAAACTGCATCAACTGCGGAATTTTTTGTGGGCCGCACATCAACTTCCAGGCAAGCTTTCCAAAATCAATACGCTCGTCAGGGGTCATCAAGGCATTGAAGTCCAGCGGCAGGTCTTCATCAGCGGCATCGGAGATCACTCTGATGGTAGCGCTGGGAATCTTTTGCGCGCGACAGACCTTGCGAATGATCGATGATTCCATTTCCACCACATCGGCTCCAGTGGCGACCCAAAGCGCCTTCTTCTCCGCCGAGGTGACAGCCACTCTGTCAGCACAGTGGAAGCGTACCGGAGTTGCATTCAATCCTGTCAGTAGAGAGCGTAAACCGGCATCCTCATCCTCCTCAAAGACAACTGAGCCGGTCTTAAGTCTGGGATTAAGCCCTCCTGCGAAACCGGTGGTCAAAACCAGGTCTGGTTTGTTTTTCGATAAGGCACCCTCAATACCCTTGGTCGCGTTCCTCACTCCCATTCCAGTAATAATGCGCTCGCATTGAGTAGTGACAAAGAATTTTGCTTCTTCCTTTACTGCAAAACATACCAGCACCCGCGCTGCTGGATCTATTGAAGACGATGAACCCACGAGGATATGAATGATGGACCAGTTACTTGATGCCGGCCAGGCGCTCTTTCCAAATACGGTAGAGAAGAACCGTGGCATGCACGTCACGCAGGCAATACTCTGCTATTTCCCGATAACGCCCCTCAGCCATCATGTTGCTGACATCCATGCCGGTGACGCCATGGCTCTTGGGTGATTCGATCCCGAAAATCTTGCAATAAAAATCCAGATTAAACCGCCGCGCCGCCCCCTCGCGACCGCTCACACCATAAAAAGTAAGTTGTTCTGCAAGGTCACAATGAGGCTCGACCGCATAACGATATCCCAGCCAGTTCTTGCGCGTGATAGGGACGTTTAACGCTGCCGAGCGCAGGTACAGGAAGGGAACATCAAAACCGCGCCCATTAAATGTGACCACTGAATCATAATGCTGAGCCACATCCCAAAAGGCAGTCAGCAATTCGACTTCATCCACGCAGGGAACAAATTCCACGGGACCGGCCTGGACCTCATCTTCATCATAGTCATCAGCCGTAAACAACACCTGGCCCCGCACCGTATCGACATTTAACATGGCAATGCACACCACCTGTGCAGTAAACGGCCAGAGACTGAACTGGCGAAGAATTTCAGCGCGCCGGTTTTCACGCTGGACTTCATCTTCGATTTTTTCCAATTCGCGAAAGAGATATTCCTGCTGTACTTCATCAAAGTTTTCCAGCGGCACTGCAGAAGTCTCGATATCAAATACGATGGTTGCCATGGGGCGAAGAACCGGGAGGTCAGACAACCAGGATGGGAAACCTGTCACACGGACCAGGTTTTCCATCCTGGCATTTCATTTGAACGTTACTTTTTTTTCTTAACAGCTTTCTTTGCTTTTTTCTTAGCAGCCACGAAACTCACCTCCGATCAGTTAGTGGTTTGATTCATTGATTTGATTAAGACATAAATTTCACACCTGACCAGTACTATTTTCATCAATCAAAAATAATTTTCGCCTTCGTGCAATCTTTTTTTTACATGAAGGCGATATTTTTTTTCAACGAGGAACGTTTTTAAGCGCCGAACTTGTCGAACATTTTTGCATTCGCCTGCATTAAGCGCATCAAAAATTTCGCTTCAAAAATTCCGAGCGATCCACCATTGGCACCCGTTTCAGTAAAGCGTTCCAGCTTGTCCCAGCCGGACAATTCCGAGGAGAGCAACACCGGCTGCGGATGCCATGAATGACCTTTTGCGGCGCACGGAGTGGAGTGATCTCCTGTGATGGCCAGCACGTCAGGGTTCTTCTTCAACAGTATTGGCAAGGCAGCATCGAATTCTTCAATGGCTTTTTTCTTGGCATCAAAGTTTCCATCTTCGCCGTACATATCAGTGTATTTATAATGGATGAAGAAGTAGTCGTAGTTGTCGTATTCCGCGACACAACGCTCGAATTGCTCAGCGATGGTCTGCGTTCCCTCCAGCTTGGTCATGCCAACCAATTGAGCCAAACCCTTGTACATGGGATAGACAGCGATGCATGCGGGCTTGAGCAAATAACGCTCTTCGAAAGTGGGAATGTGCGGCTGGTGCGCGATACCGCGCATGAGGAAACCATTCGCAGGATGTTTTTTGGCGATGATCGGCAACGCCAATTTATAGAATTGCTTCACCAGATCGGCTGCCTTTTTGGCCTTGGCCGATTTTTTATTCACTGGCACAGCAGAAGGAATCGGCGCCCCTTCGTGATGCGGATCGGCATCGGTCAGTGGGCCTTCCAGACCTTTGCCGCGGAACACCACCACAAAGCGATGGCCCTTGCCCGCTTTGATGATGACTTCGGTGGTGCCGATCTTTTTGATTTTTTTGGAAAGTAATTCGCACAGCTCTTCACAAACAGCGGTTTCAATTCTTCCCGCACGACGATCCGTCACGATGCCTTTGCCATCCAGCGTGCAGAAATTGGCCCGCGCAGCAACGTCGCCAGCCTTGAGTTCAATTCCAAGCCCAAGGGCCTCGATCACACCGCGGCCCACTTGAAACTCAAGCGGATCGTAGCCAAAGAGCGCCAGATGCCCAGGTCCACTGCCGGGAGTGATGCCGGGAGCTACGGGGATCATGCGGCCTTGTGCTGCGTCCTTCGCCAGAGCGTCTAGATTGGGAGTCTTTGCCGCTTCGAGAGGTGTTAGATGCCCCTGCCCCTTAGTGGCCAGGTCGCCAAGTCCATCCATCACCAGCAGCACTAGCTTGGCTTTGTTTTTTAATGTCAGTTCAGAATAAAGCGTATCCAGATTCATGGTATCTCTTGTTCTTTAGATAATCTTCAAAACTCAATTAATTATGAGTCAGGGACATTACCATTCTGAAACAAAGATGCAATGGCCTATGTAAGGTCGAAAAGTTTTACTTCCATCAATCTACTTTTCACGCCAAAATATCTTTCCCCCGCGCTTAAAGACAATCTCGACATTCCATTGGCGCCCAATAAAAATGTGGCATGGCACGCGTTGTCATCGAAAACCTGGGCAAGACCTTCAAGGGTCCCAAAGGTGAAGCCATTTCGGCGGTAAACAACCTCAATCTGACAGTTGAAGACCGCGAGTTTCTCGTGCTCGTCGGCCCTTCCGGCTGCGGTAAGACCACCACTCTCCGACTGATTGCCGGCCTTGATGAAATTTCCACCGGCAACATTTCGATCGACGGCAGAGTCATCAACACCGTTCCGCCGAAGGATCGCGACCTGGCCATGGTGTTTCAAACTTTCGCGCTCTACCCGCACATGACCGCCTACGAGAACATGGCGTTCGGCTTGCAAGTGCGTAAGCTTCCCAAAAAGGAAATCGGCCAACGTGTTCGCGAGGCAGCAGAGATGCTTGATATTAAGGATTGCCTCAATCGCCTGCCCGAAGCTCTTTCCGGTGGCCAACGTCAACGGGTCGCGCTTGGCCGCGCTATCGTGCGCAAGCCAAAGGTTTTCCTCTTCGACGAACCACTCTCCAATCTCGACGCCCCCATGCGCCTTCAGATGCGCAAGGAGCTTCACAAGCTCCACACTCAGCTTGGCAGCACGATGATATTCGTCACCCACGATCAAAGTGAAGCCATGGCCCTCGGCGACCGCATCGCCGTCATGAAACAGGGCGTTCTCCAACAGGTGGACCAACCGGCAACCATCTACAACCAACCGGCAAATTTGTTTGTCGCGAACTTCATTGGCTCTCCTGCGATCAATATTTTTCAAGGAAGAATTCTCCGGGATGCTCAAGGACTCTCCTTCCAATTCGACACCGCCCAAGACATCACTCTCAACCTCGACCGCGCCTTGGAGGATCGCTTACAAACCCGCATCGGCAAAGAAGTTATTCTCGCCATTCGTCCCGAGCATATTAGTTACGCAACTCCTGCGTCTGGAGCTAATACCAATTGGATTGTCTCTGCCACAATCGAACTAGCCGAATCGATGGGTGCGGAAACCTATCTCTACGCCAAACTCGGCGCAACTTCCTTCACCGTACGCACCGCTGCTGCCAGCTCCGCGTCCCCTGGCCAATCTGCCAATTTCCTCTTCGATCTGCATCACGCACACTTCTTCGATCCGAACACCGGAATGGTCATCCTCTAAAATTTTCTGTGCGGCCACTCCCCTGAACCCTTACATTCACTTTATGGAAGCACTGGCTTTACATGAATTTCATCACGGACTAAACGCTGTCTTCACAGAAGTAAGCGGCATGGAAGTGGTCGACCATTATGGCGATCCTGTTTCTGAATACCGCGCGCTGCATGAAAGCGCCGCCGTGCTGGATCTCAGTTTTCGGAGCCGCATATGCCTCACCGGTGCCGATCGCGTGCGCTTCCTGCACGGGCAGGTTACCAATAATGTTCAAGGCTTGCGCACAGGCACAGGCTGTTATGCCGCGCTGGTAACAGCCAAAGGCAAATTGCAGAGCGACCTCAACATCTATGCCTTGAAGGATGAACTACTCCTCGACTTCGAACCCGGCTTGACCAAAGTTGTCTCCGAACGCCTCGAGAAATATATCATTGCCGATGATGTTCAGATCATTGATGTCGCTGCCGCTTATGGACAACTCAGCATTCAAGGTCCGAAATCGGAAGCTGCGATTCGCAGTCTGGGACTCGACTTGGAAATTCCCGCCCAACCGCTCACGTTAACCTCGATCAACAACCCAAACCTCGGCGAAATCTATTTGATGAACCACCCGCGAACCGGCGGAGTTGGTTTCGACCTCTTCGTGCCCACGCCTGCACTCGGCGCGGTAGCCGATAAGCTCATCGCGGCGGCCAAACAACAAGGCGGCTCCGCAGGCGGTTGGACAGCGTTGGAGCGTGCCCGCATCGAAGCCGGCCTGCCACGCTTCGGTGCCGACATGGATGAAACCAATCTCGCCCCCGAAGCCATCGAGGCGCGCGCCATCAGCTATTCCAAAGGTTGTTACATCGGCCAGGAAGTCATCGCCCGCATTCGCACTTACGGGCAGGTCGCCAAAGCCCTCCGCGGCCTGCGACTCGATGACAAACTTAAAACCCTGCCAGCAAAAGGCGACAAACTGTTCCACGACGGCAAGGAAGTCGGCTACATCACCAGCGCCGTTTCCTCCTCCAAGCTCAACGGCAACTTCGCTCTCGGCTACGTCCGCAAGGAAGCAAACCAGATCGGCTCGGAATTAATTCTTCGCACTGGCGAAGGTGAGTTTTCCTCCCACATCGTGGAGTTTCCGTTCAAACCCGCTTAAAATCGCATTTCCATCACTCATGTCCATCAAGTGCGATCGCTGCGGCACTGAAACCTCCATCGAGGGAGCTTTCTATCGCATTGAAGTTCCGCACAGTAGCCGCGTCCTGCGCCGTTGCCCGGAATGTTGGCTGGAAGTCACAAAGGGAGCCTATAAACGCACCCTCGCGGCCTATGCGATGTGCGGAATTATCTCTCTACTATTTCTTTGGTTGCCCGCAGATAAAACATTCGGAATGTTTCTGCTAAATCTGCTCCTCTTTTACGTTTTGATGATCCCGACAACTTTGCCGCACGAATTCGGCCATGCTTTCGCCGCGCAGGCCTGCGGGTGCCGTGTTTATCATGTGATCATCGGCTTGGGCGCCACCGTTTATGAAAGGTCCTTCTGTGGCTTCAACCTTCAATTCAACTCTATTCCCTTCGGTGGTTTCGCCATCTGGGCGCACCGGACAACTTTTGCCTACCGTCGGAAGGAACTGCTGGCAATCTTTGCGGGCCCGCTGGCAAACCTCCTGCTTGCTGGCGTGACCCTGCTGTTATTCCCTGAACAGGCCCTCAATTTCAACGTCATGGGCGGCATCCAGCCAGCCAGCATGTTCCTGCTCGCCAATCTATTCCTATTTACTTTCAACCTGTGGCCGCGCCGCATCCACACAGTTTTCGGAGACATTCCAAATGACGGGCTCAGCATCTGGAAAACCTTGCATCTATCCGATAACGAAATTGCTCTAAAACCACTGGGTTATTATAATGCCGAAGGCCAAAAGGCTCTTCAGGAAAAAAACTTTGGCAAGGCTTATGAAATCTTGCACACAGGACTTAATCTTTATCCTGACAATCTCCCCCTCCTCTCTTGTCTGGGCGCAACGCTGCTCGCCGCTGAACGGTTCACGGAAGCCCGCGATGTCTTTCTGGACGTATTAAATCGTCCCAATCTTCCCGCAAACTACCGCTGTCTCATGCTCAATAACATTGCCTATGCGAACTCTTTTCTTGGCGGCGAAGCACTAATCAAGGAAGCCGATCGCTTCTCCGAGGCGGTTTTGGTGGAACTTCCCTTTGTCCCGGCTTATCGAGGCACCCGCGGAACCGTGCTTGTGGAAATGGGCCGCCTGAACGAAGGCATCGCGTTGCTCAAAGAGGCCATGGAAAAACATTCCGATAACGAATCCAAGGCTGGCGATGCCTGCCACATAGCGATTGCAGAGAAGCGACGTGGCAACCTTGAAGAGTGTAAAAGGTTTACCGACCTTGCCAGAACGCTTGATCCTAAATGCACTCTATTAAAAAGAGTTGAAGCCGCATCTTTGCAAGACTCCCCAGTCGCGAAGTGAATTCTGGTTTTGGATAAACAGTGATCCCGGAAAATACACGCCGGACGGCTTGCCCAATCATGCCTGGTTTTCGGTCCTTTACCCGACTCTTGCATCCCGCGCCGCCTTTACCTAATGTTTGCGGGTTGTAACGAAGAAAATTTAATGTCATGACCACTGTATCCTCAGTAATGCCCGTCAAAACATTTCAAGTCGATGCACTGCCTGTGCGCGTCTATGCGAGTCAGGCTGACCTCTCGCAGGATGTTGCCCGCGTCGTCCAGGCTTATCTGCGCGAAGTGCTCGCCGCCAAAGGCTCGGCCGCCGCCATTCTTGCCACGGGCAATTCCCAGATCAAATTTCTCGAAGCCCTCATCCAGCTCGGCGGGGTTGATTGGTCCAAGATCACTCTCTTTCACATGGATGAATACCTCGGCATCTCCGGCGATCACAAGGCCAGTTTCCGCCGCTACATGCGCGAACGCGTCGAAAGCCGCGTCAAGCCCAGGGCCTTCCATTACCTCGAAGGCGATGCCCTGCTCCCGATGGATGAGTGTGACCGTTATACCGCGCTGTTGAAGGCACAACCCATTGATCTCTGCTGCCTTGGTGTTGGCGAGAACGGTCACCTGGCGTTCAATGATCCGCCGGTCGCCAACTTCGAAGACAAACGTCAGGTCACCATCGCCAAGCTTGATGAAAAGTGTCGTTTGCAGCAGGTCGGTGAAGGTCATTTCCCTGGCATGGATGCCGTGCCACAATATGCCCTGACCTTGACCATCCCCACCCTTTGCTCAGCCAAAAAAGTGATTTGCATCGCTCCGGAAAAACGCAAAGCCCAGGCAATCAAGGACGCCTTGCAAGGCCCCATCAGCACCGCCTGCCCGGCCTCCATCCTTCGCAAGCAACCCCACGCCACCATGTTCGTGGACACCGACTCCATCAGCTTGCTCTAGGAAGACTAAATGGTTTTGATTGGTTCAAAGGCGCGGACCTTCTCCGCGCCTTTTCCATTTTTGCATACATCAAAAACACATCACCCCTGCCTTGTCCCCCGCACCAGCAGTGGAATACTCCCCTGCTGCCGGCCATCCAACGAAATATCGACCGAGTACAGTCCGGCCTTTTCAAACTTCAATGGCGGATGCACCACGATGACATTGGAAGTCGCAAAATGCGACTCTGCAGGAATGGCCACTGCAATGGGCAAATCGATTCCCGGCATCAACATTTTTCCATCCTCATCCATGAACGTCAGCCGCAATTGATGCGTCCCTTCCTCCTCACTCGTAAACGTAAGCCGCAACGCGATGCAACACTGCGCGTAGACAAACGGGAACTGCGGCGGATTCAACCCGTCAAACGCCCCTAAAATGTTCAGCTTGCCTCCCGAATCCGTCGCGGCATCACACAAAACGGCAACTTGTATATTCATAGACGATGTTAATCAACAACCGGTGTCATTTGCTGAGCGAGGCATTGTAATCCCGAAATCCACGCTCCCAACCTCCGCACAGTATCAGCCATTTACCTGAAGTCGCGCTTATTGTGACACAATCCGGTTTTGCAAACCCTCCTACGACTCACTTGATCCTGGAGTAATCGATATCAAGAATCTCGTACCGCTCCCAATTCTTGTAATCAAAATGCCACCATTCGGCAGGCAACCCCTTGAATCCGTGCGCCGTCATTATCCGCGCAAGCAATTCGCGGTTTTGAATTTGCTCCTCCGGCAGATCCATATAGTTCCGGTGCGCCTTCTCCGTAAAATCATCAAACTCGGTCGGCATCGACACCGCGGTCCCATCCAGCCTGATCAACGTCAAATCCACCGCTGCACCGCGATTATGGCGTGACCCCTTCGCCGGATTCGCCACATAATCCTCATGCGGATACACCTCCCACATTTTCTTTTGCACGGAAAGCGGACGGTAACCATCATAAATCTTCAGCCCATAACCCAGTTCGTGCAATTCCTCCTGCACCTCTCTGAGGCTCACTGCGGCTTCCTTGCGGAGACAGCATTTGGCCACGGGATAAAGCTTTTTCCCCGTAAAATTGTTGGTGGTCGCATAGCGAATATCCAACACTACTCCGGGCACTACTCTTTTCACATCGACCAGGTCAGCCATCTGTTTGTTGGTACTGCAGCCAGCCAGCAACAGGAGAGAGCCCGCAATCGCCAGCCATCCGTGTTTGCGTCGCATAACCAACAGCAAACTATTTGGCTCCTTGATCAATCCACTTCTTTAGCACGTCCACCTGGGCTTTGGATAATTTGTGTTTCTCCGGTTGGGCAATGTCTTCATCCTTGCCGGAGACGATCGAGATCAGCGTGCTCTTCTTGCTGTCACCGGGCACCACCACTTTGCCATAACTCTTGCCACCTTTCAGCACTGCTTCCTTCGAGTCCACACTGAAACCGCCCTTCGCCTCTGCACCGCTATGACATTCAGCACACGACGCCTTGAAAATCGGTTCCACTTCCTTGCTGTAATCCACCTGCGCCACTGCGGTGCCTGCTTCCTGCGGCCATTCCGCACCTTGATCAATCCAGGCGCGAATAATTCCAATCTGTTGCGGTGTGAGCGGGCCACCAGCATCCTCCGGCGGCATCAACATGTCTTCCACCTGTCCGCCGAGCATGTACACCAGGCGACTCTTATCGCTCTTGCCCGGCACAATCACCGGCCCTTTGCTCCCTTTCAGCGCGGCTTCGCGTGAATCCATTCGGTATTTGCCCTTTTGCTTCTCCGGCCCATGGCAGCGGAGGCAATTCTTCTCGATGATCGGCTCAATATCCTTTTTGAAATCTGGTTTCCTGGTTGAGGGCGGTGGCAGCTTGCCCGGGTCCAACTCCGCTGCGCCGGCCATCTGGGTCGCAAGCATGCATCCCCCTAAAAACGTGAGAACAGCGTATTTAGCATTGAATCGCTTCATAAGTTCTGAGGCCGCATTCTCATCCAAAAAATGTCTGCACGCAACTCAAAGCTGTCCCACCTTGAAAATGGGTAAATAGTCCCCGCCCCCCGATCTCGCTAAAGCCGGGACCGACGACTGAGAACGCGACGCTGGATGGCTTAACATTTCGTTCCCAAGTCAACCACTCACACCCGCTCTCTCGCTGACGGGAACCCGGCTTTCACACTTCCGAATCACGTAAACGCGTGAAAGCCAAAATGGGTGCAGGCCGATGGAACGGAATGGCGACGGGATTCGCAAGCTCCTTTCGCATTTGTGTCCAAGCCATGAAATAAAAAGGCCGCCCAGACCCGCGAAAAACAGCCACAGAAATTCGTGATCCACCGGATTGCCTTGCAGGGAGTCATACACCACCGAACCTCCCCCCATGACAGTGACAGCCAGACTGAGAAGTAAAACGAAAAAGGCGATACCCTTTGCGACCACCGAGAGCATTCTCCGAATCCGGGTTCGCACCGCGCAGGACTGGCAGACGCAATGAGCCGTCTCAAAGCTAATCTCCGTTTGCTGAAGCGTGATTCCAATGCGTCCGAAAAACAGCATCAGAAAATTAAAGCTCGTGAATGTGAACTTCGGTTGGACCATGGTAATCCAACGATAGGCCTGTAACTGACTCACCGCCGTGCTGTGGCAGATCTCGCAGTGACTTTGTTCCGCACCGGTGTGCCGGCGATGCCTCGCCTTGCCATACTCCATGAGGCTCGAGTCCGTGATCCCATACGGAAAAAGTTCCTTCAACGATTTCAGGGGCCGGTTCGATGCAATGATCGACTTCAAATCTGGACTGCCCTCGGCACAGGCCGTCGATTCATCATCGCACGCCCGCTTCGACCGCGTCAGGTATTTCAACACCTGCAAGCCGATGACCAACAGAAGCAATGGAATCCCGAACCGCTTCAATTGCTGAACGGGGTCGTTCCGCGTTTCGGACAGAGGGGTAGGTGCGTCCGCAGTGGCCTGCGTGACAAGTTGCGGTGCGGTTGGCACCATTGCTGTTGCCTTGAAAGGCTCCGCCGCCGGATAGCCGAGACGGGCTCGGGTGGCGCTATCCAAATGTCTGACCTTTACCGTCGCCATCCCTTGTGCATGGCGGATAAATATATCCGTCGCCGTCTTACCTGTCACAACCACGTTCGTATAGGACTGCGCGCCCACCTGCAAAAAAGGCAGCGTCTCATTCGCCCCGACGGCACTGCCGATGCATCCCAACAGCAACACTACCGGCAGAATTCGCCTCAATCGGCGACACTTTAAAGAAGGTATTGCCCAACTTTGCCCAACCAGGCCAAAGAAATGCGGTATAATGAGAAGCCCTTCTAACAAACCCACGCAATCCATGCTCCGGATTGAGCATTATACATACCAACGATGTGCCGTCTTACAGGAAGTTGCCCCTATGGATTCACTGTTCCCGCCAACATCGTGTCCGTATCTTCAGCCTTGCAAATCGATTTCAGGGGGCTGTTTTTGTTGCGCGGTTTCTGCCGGCTTCTCCTGTCCGTCTTCACCCTCTTTGGTTGTCAGCACCGGTGTCGAAGATCGCGCCTCAAGAAACGCCTTCAAATCCGCCGCCATCTTGCCGCCGAACCCGGGCACTTCCGCGATCTGCTCCACGGTCGCAATCCGCAAGCGCTGCACGGAACCAAACTTCTTTAATAAATCCGCCTTGCGCCGTTGCCCAATATTCGGGAACTCATCCAAAATACTCTCGGAAATTTTCTTCAACCGCAGTTCGGCATTATATGTGTTGGCCAATCGATGCGATTCATCGCGCACCCGTTGCAACAACTTCAGCGCCCCGGAAGCATGGGATAAACGCAGCGGTTCACTCTGACCCGGCCGATAAATCTCCTCAAACTCCTTCGCCAGCCCGATGATGGGAATCTGGCTCAATCCGAGTTTCTCCAACTCCTCGCAGGCTGCATTCAATTGCCCCTTGCCACCATCGATCAAAATCAAGTCCGGCAGGTTTGACGGCAGTGGTGAGCCTGGCAATGCGGGTTGAACCTCCGATGCATTCTCTGACGGTTGCGGCACTGCATTGGCTGAAGCTGCCTCCATTGCCTTTCGGGCTTCTTTTCCTTCGCGCAGCAATCGACTGTAGCGACGCCTTATGGTCTCCGCCATGCAGGCAAAATCATTCTGCCCCACCACCGACTTCATCTTGAACTTGCGGTAGTTCGAGCGATCAGGGCGTCCATTCTTAAAACTCACCAACGAAGACACTGCGAACGTGCCGCTGATGTTGGAAATATCAAATCCTTCAATGCGCATCGGCGGCCCGGCCAAATCCAAGACCTGTCCCAACTCAGCCAAATCCCGTTGCGGCTCGATGGCCAGCGGGAGGTTATATGGGAGTCGCTCAAACTTGACGGTTTTCTTCGTGGTCTGCCTCAAATCGGAAATGGCATCGCGCAACATCGCCGCGCGCTCGTAATCCTGCGCTGCCGCTGCTTTCTTCATCTCCTCGGCGAGCTGCTCCTGCATTTCCTCACCTTGACCGGAAAGAAAATCACACGCCGCCTGCACTTGCGCCAGATACTGTTCCCGCGTCACATTCCCAATACATGGAGCCGTGCAATGTTTCAGGTTGCCATAGAGACAATGTTTGTAATCCCGCTCGTTGGGCGTCAACGGTCGGCACCCACGCAAATGAAACTGCCGACGTATCATCGTCAGGGTATTCTTCAAAGCGGAGGAATGTGCGAAAGGTCCGAAGTAACGCGCTCCGTCATCCTGCTTGAACCGGGTTAGCGTAAACCGGGGAATGGGGTCGTTCAGGTTGACCTTCAGCATCAGGAATCGCTTATCATCCTTGAAGCTGATGTTGTAGCGCGGATGGAATTCCTTGATCAGCTTGCCTTCGAGCAGCAATGCTTCCGGCTCACTACGGACCACGTGGACATCCAAATCGTAAATGGCTTCGGTAAGCGCCTTGAACTTGAGGTCCCAACCCATCTTGCGGGAAGGATGGAAATATTGGCTGACTCGCTTGCGCAAATCTCGCGCTTTACCCACATAAATCACCGTACCGAATCTATCCTTCATCAGGTAGATGCCGGGCTTATGGGGCAATTCGTTAAGTTTGCTGCGAATCAGCGCTGAAACGGCCATAGTCTTACTTAACGCCTATTCGCCGTGTTGCAACCCTTTCCAGGCTGGAAACTTGGTTAAAAGGCCGAAAAACGGACCTTCTAACCTTCACGACTCTAAAGCTTCGCGATTTCCGGCTTTTCCATGAAGGCGTAACAGAGCATATGGCAGATACCCATCTGCGCATCTTCCACCCGCCCATAATGCGTGGAATCAATAACAATGGCCTGGTGCGCAATCTCCGCCATACGACCCTTCTTGGCACCCACGAGCGCAACGGTGTGCAAGCCATTCTGATTGGCCCAATCCAGCGCATGCACCACGTTCGGAGAATTGCCGCTGACACTTAAAGCCAGCACGAGGTCGCCCTTCCTGCCGTAGTTCTGCAACTGGCGCACAAAAATCTGGTCATAGGCGTAATCGTTGCCGATCGCCGTCATCCAACTCACGTTGTCATTGAGCGAAAGCACCCGGAAACGCTTGCCGATTTTGTCGGAGGAACCCTTGCCCAAATCGGTGGCGAAATGGGAGGCATTCATCGCGCTGCCGCCGTTGCCAAAGACGAAAATCTGGCGATCCTCAGCCACAGCTTGCTTCAATTTCTCAATCACCTGCGCCACAGCCTCCACGGGAATCGAATCCAGAGCCGCTTTCTGCGCCGTAACAAAATCATTAATCCATTGCTTCATTAGTTGCGTTAGTATGCCATTTCGCGGAAAAAAGCACAGAGAGAATTCGTGGATTATGCGCTTCTACTTTACCTGTCTCGCCAGTTCCAGCGCCCCCACCGGCACCGCATCTTCCCCCAAGCCAGCCAATAAAATCCTTGGACCGGGCTTAAATGCTCCCATGATAAAATATTCCAGCGCCCTCTCCACCGCCGCCCGCAACGGCTCACCCACATGCGAAAGCCCGCCTCCAATGACAAGCACTTCCGGATGAAAGAGATGCACCACATGCGAAAGTCCAAATGCCAGATCCTCCGTTACCTTTTCCAGCAGCTTTCGGGCAACTGCATCTTTTTGTTGGAGCGCGGACGCAAGGTGCTTTGCTTCCCCGCCTGTTGCACCTTCCGTCAGTTTGCATAACAAACTTTCCGGATGCCGCTCCTTAAGCTCACGAATTCTTGCATCCACTGCCCACCCCGAGCAGCGTGATTCCAAAATTGTTCCCCGCCGGTCCAACCGCACGTGCCCGATCTCCGATTCTCCTGGCTTCGCACCATGATAGATGCTGCCGTTCAGCACCAAACCACCGCCCACTCCGCTTCCGAGCGTCACATAAAATGCCGGATTAAAACCAACCCCGGCTCCATGCAGTGCTTCACCCAACGCGGCCACGTTGGCATCGTTATCCACTACGACCGGCACATTCGCCAGGCCCTTAATCCAGCCAACCATGTCGAATTCCGACCAACCCTCGATCTGATGCGATTTACAAATCTTCCCGGCTTTCCAATCCACCGGCCCACCGAAACCGACTCCTATCGCTGCTGGCTTTACGCCGGGCACGATCTTGCCAAGAGTTTCCTCTATCTGTTTGCGTATCCCCTCAGCTCCCTGAACCCGGTCGACTGTGAATCGATGTCGTTCCAAAATCTTTGCGGCACCGTCGCCCACGACGATCTGCAGCTTCGTGCCACCGATCTCGATCCCGATGTAGTTTTGTTGCATGAGAATCAGCCGGAGCCGGAATCAGAAATAATCCGGTGCATTCCCGGATTTCCACTTGATGTTACAACCCATGCTCGCCTTTTGATCCTGCGAAACCGGTTTCGCTGCCAGCACAGCCTCCACTGCGTCACGCAAATCCCTGCCTGTCACTGGCAATCCGTTGCGCGGGCGGCTCTCATCAAATTGCCCGCGATACACCAGCTTTTTCTCCCGATCAAACAGATAAATGTCCGGCGTGCAGGCTGCGCGATAAGCCTTTGCCACCGCCTGCGTCTCATCGTAAAGATAAGGGAAGGTGTAACCCGCCGACTTTACTTCTTCCTTCATGGCTGCGGGACTATCTGCCGGATAACCCGTTGCGTCATTTGAACTGATGGCCACAATCCCGACTCCTTTGGCTTGGTAATCACGCCCAAACTGCGCCAAGCCCTCACGAATATGCTTCACGTAAGGACAATGATTGCACATGAAGATAACCACCAACGCCGGGGCATCTTTGAAATCTGCCAGCGAAACAGTCTTTCCGTTGGTATCCGGCAAGTGGAAATCGGGCGCGCTCGTGCCGAGCGGCAACATGGTTGAAGGTGTCAAAGCCATGCCGGAAATTTGATTCTCCGCCCGACACTTGTCCAGACTGAATGTGAACGCTGAAACTATTTGGCGAACTTCGGCCAGCGCAACGTTCGCGCCAGCCACGGATGTTTCTCGCGCAAATCTTCTTCTTCCATGTGCTTGGTGCGCGCCGCCATGATGTTTGCCCGCCCCAAGTAACCAACAATCCGCTTTGGGTTACTTCGCTCCACCACCGGCAATCGCCCCACGTCCTGCTTCAGCATCTTGCTGATCGCCACGTTGAGCAGTTCATCTGTGTACGTGACAACGGGATTTTTCTTGCCCGAATCCAGCACGGTATTTTTCTCAGCGGCCTTTCCCTGCAATGCACGCACCACATCCCCACGCGTAATAATCCCTACCAAATCACCACTCCCATCCACGATCAACGTCCCTTGGCGACGCGTCAGTTGCGGATCACCCTGGGCAATCAGGTCCGAGAACTGCGTCACCGGCATATCACCGGGGATGGTGGGTGGATTGGCATCCATTACGTCGCCCACGCGCAATAGGCTGAACAGATCGACACTGTATTCACAACTGATATGCCGTCCCCGGCGCGCAATTTTCTCGGTCAGGATGGATCGCCGCAAGAGCAACACCGTTACTCCCAGGGAAGCAATGCAACCAATCATCACTGCTGGCAAGGCATTCAAATCATGCGTCAATTCCAGCGCAAAAATCGTCCCTGTAAATGGTGCACGCATGGTGCCGCCCATCATCGCCCCCATTGCCACCATGGCCCAAAGCCCGGTATCGCCTATATGAATCCAACGCGACAACAACGCCCCCAGCGCGCCGCCCATTATGAGCAACGGAGCCAGCACACCGCCGGAAGTTCCCGATCCCAGCGCGATGGACCAGACGATCGCCTTGCCAATCAGCAAACCCAAGACCGCCGCTCCGACCAATTCCCCGCGCAACAATCCGTGAATTAATTTGTATCCCACCCCCAACACCCGCGGATCAATGTAACCACCGATGCCGACGAACACTGCACCAATCGCCGGCCACCACATCCAATGAATCGGCAACTTTTTGAAAGCATCCTCGAGCGCATAAACCAGGGTGGTGACGGCTCCGGAGGCCAAACCAGCGGCGATACCCACCACGCCAGCGACCAACAGCTCAGCACCTGTCATGGCTCCATGAGGTAATACCGGGAAGATCGGTCCCGCGCCCAAAAGAGGAACACGCATGGCCGAAGCCATGATGGCAGACACCGCCACGGGAATCAAACTGCGCGGCTTCCATTCAAAAAGCAGCAATTCCACCGCCAGCAAAATTGCTGCAATGGGCGTCGAGAAAATGGCAGCCATGCCGCCAGCCGCACCCGCGACCAGCAAGGTCTTGCGTTCAGCGGCAGTCAGATGAAAATATTGAGCAAACAAGGAACCACAAGCCCCGCCGGTCATGATAATCGGCCCCTCCGCGCCAAACGGACCGCCAGTTCCAATGGAAATGGCTGAAGAAATCGGCTTCAATATCGCCACTTTCGGCTCCAGTTTGCTTCGACCGATCAAAATCGCTTCCAACGCCTCCGGAATCCCATGCCCGCGTATCTTGGGCGAACCGTACCGCGCCATTAAACCAATGATAAGCGCACCGATCACCGGAATGATGATTACCCACGCCCCAATATGGGCATCCTGCGGCGTCACATCCTCCACCTTGAACCGGTGAAAGAAGGAAATATTGGTGATTAAGCTGATCAGCCAAAGTAATCCGTACGCGACACCGGCACTAATAGCGCCAATAATGGCGGCCATGCCGGAAAGCAGCAGAACTCTGGAATTGGTGGTAAAGTCGGATAGAGAATCCGAGATTTCGGGTGTATGTGTTGAATCGGTCATATCAAAAAATGTCGATCTACAAGGCCGGGAAGGAAGCCCGCACGCGAAGACAGACAACCAGACTATAAGTTTCATAACTGTTTGCTACAAGTGCTTTGTCCGCTTGCCACCGGCTTTAAGGAAAGGTAATTGATTGGGGGTGCAGCATTAATGCGTAAACAAGGCCCCAGCTTGAATCCTGAAGAAGCCCATGACTCATAACGAAGCCAAGACTCGACACACCCAGCTCGTCGAGGAAATTCGCGGCCACGACAATGCCTATTATGTCGAGGCGAAGCCCACCATCAGTGATCAGGCTTACGACCGACTCTATCACGAGCTGCTCGATCTCGAGAAAAAATTCCCCGACCTCATCACCTCCGATTCTCCCAGCCAACGCGTCAGCGGTGAGCCACTGAAAGAATTCAAGCCCGTCCACCATCTCTCGCCGATGATGAGTCTGGACAACACCTACTCACAGCAGGATGTCCGCGATTTCGTCGGCCGCGTCCAACGCTTGCTCCCCAACGAAACGTTGGAATGGATTCTGGAACCCAAAGTCGACGGCGTCGCCATCAATCTCAAATACGAAAAAGGAGTTTTCGTCTGCGGTGCAACCCGTGGCGACGGCACCACTGGTGATGACGTCACCTCCAATCTCAAAACGATCCGTAGCATCGCGGGCAAGCTCAAGGCTTCTGGCAGGAAACTGCCTGACGTCGTGGAAATCCGCGGTGAGGTTTATCTTCCCAAGGCTGCTTTTACGAAAATCAATGCGGAACGAGTCGCCGCTGGCGAGGAACCTTTCGCCAATCCGCGCAATTCCGCCGCCGGTTCGCTCAAGCAACTTGATCCTCGCATCGTCGCCAAACGCCCGCTCGACGTCATCGTCTATGGCCTCGGTGTATTTGAAGGGGCTGAACGGCCCAAGGAACATGACGAAGTGCTGGCCTGGTTGAAATCTGCTGGCTGCAAAACTCCCGAAAAAACCTGGAAGTGCTGCTCCGCCGATGAATTGATTGATGCCATCAACGAGCTCGATCAATTGCGCCGCAAGTTCACCTACGAAACCGACGGGGCGGTGATCAAACTCAATTCCTTCGCCTTGCGCGAAAGAATCGGTTTTACCTCCAAGGCTCCTCGTTGGGCCATTGCCTACAAATACGCCGCTGAACAGGCCGAAACCAAACTCAAGGCCATCACCATTCAGGTCGGCCGCACGGGCGCCCTCACTCCCGTTGCCGAACTTGAACCCGTTTTTCTCGCGGGCAGCACCATCAGCCGTGCGACCTTGCACAATGAAGATGAACTGCGCCGCAAGGACATTCGCGTTGGCGACACGGTCACTATTGAAAAAGCCGGCGAGGTCATTCCGGCCGTCGTGGGCGTGGTATTGACGAAGCGCACCGGCAAGGAAGTGCAGTTTCAATTTCCAACTCACTGCCCGGAATGCGGCAGCAAGGTCGCGCGCACGGAAGGCACTGAAAATGGAGCTGCCGGTGTCGTCTGGCGTTGTCTCAATGCTGCCTGTCCCGCTCAAATTCGTGGACGCATCGAGCATTGGTGCGCACGCGGCGCGATGGATATCGAAGGTGGCGGCGAAGCGCTCGTCAGCCAACTCGTCACGAAAGGGCTCGTCCGCGAAGTCTCCGATCTTTATTCACTCACCCTGGATCAAGTCGCCGGATTGGAGCGCATGGGCGAAAAGTCCGCGCAAAATTTTTTGGATGGCGTTCAAGCCAGCAAGACCCGCGACATGTGGCGACTCCTCTTTGGCCTCGGCATCTTGCATGTCGGTGCAGGTGTGGCCAAACGACTCGGCCGCCGCTTCACAACACTCGATGACATTTTTGCAGCCAGCCAGGAGCAGCTCACCGAAGTCGAGGACATTGGCGAAGTCATCGCCCACAGCATCGTGCAATGGCATCAGGAGCCGAAGAATCGCGAACTCATCGAGCTGCTCCGCAAAGCCGGACTCAATTTCAATTCGGAGCTCTATAAGCCCGCCGCCGCGTTGGGCCACTTCGCCGGAAAAACCTTTGTGCTCACCGGCACCCTGCCGACTCTCAAACGCGAAGAAGCCGCCGCGAAGATCGAAGCCCTCGGCGGCAAGGTCAGCGGCAGCGTCAGCAAGAAAACAGATTACATCGTTGCTGGTGAAGACGCGGGCTCCAAACTGGAAAAAGCCCAAAAACTCGGGGTCAAAATCATTGATGAAGCGGCTTTTCTGAAACTGTGCGCCAATGCAGTTTGATTACCCGACCCTTGGTAATTGCTATTCGCATGGGTCATCTAAAATCCTGGTCACAATAAGAATGTCGCCCGCGTTCAACTTCACCCGACTTGCAAACAGCTTTCGGCAAGTCGAGACTGGAAGGGAGGTACATATGCAAAATGCGAATTCACAAAGCTTGGGGCTGCGCATAGCAGGTGCATTGTTCGGACTGATAGCCGTGGCGCACCTGTTCCGACTGGTGATGCACCAAGATATCATTCTGGCTGGCTATCGGTTTCCGTTATGGTCAAGCGTAATAGCCTTTCTCTTTTTTGCCGGTCTGGCCGTCTGGTTGTTCGAGCTCGCCCGCTCTAAACACAATCAGTGAGCTCAGCCCCCAATTCCCTGATCAGCATATTGTAGGGAATCGTTGACCTGGAGAATATTGTCATCACTCCCACGCGCAGTTACTGTGAATAAGTCGACCCGAAACTCGATAAATCCCAAAAGCTCGGCAGCAAAGCCGTTGATGAATCGGTATTTCTGACGCTGTGTGACTGTTGATAAGTTTTAAGCTGTCAACACAGCGGATTGCTTGCTTTTCAAAAATCTCTTCGCTAGGGTACGTGGACAGACTCGGTCCCGTGAAAAAAATTAGGTCGAGCAATCAGAAGCTGTACCATCATGAAGCAACCTTCGCGGTTCGATGAAAGCCCCGATTCGACTCCCCAACATTCGTCCGCTGAACAACATCTGCGTGAAAGTGAGGCGCGTTTCCGTTCACTGGTGCTGGCCACAGCGCAGGCCATCTGGACAGCTGGACCCGATGGACGCCTCACTTCGAAAAATCCAAGCTGGGAAGCCTTCACTGGCCTGACTCATCAGGAAAGCGTCGATTTCGGATGGCTGAAGGCCGTCCACCCCGAGGATCAGCAACTTACGTTAAGTGCCTGGAAGACCGCAGTCGCCAACACTGCCAGTTATTCCATCGAGCACCGATTGCAGCGCCACGATGGTCAATGGCGTTACATGCTTACCCGCGCCGTGCCGGTCTTCGACGAACAGGGCCAGGTCCGCGAATGGATTGGCGCAAATACAGACATCACCGAACGCAAGCGGGCCGAATTTCGCGGCGCTGTATTCTCCGTCCTCGGCCAGCGCCTCAGCGCCGCCAGGACGCCGCGGGATGCCGCGAGGACCATTCTGGACGCTGCCGATCAACTCATTGGTTGGGACGGTTGTTTTCTCGACTCCTACTCCTCTGAACAGGATGTGATTAACAGTGTTCTGGCCATGGATTTGATGAATGGCTTGCGCACCGAAGTTGCTCCCAGCGGCGACGGTGGCGAACCGACCGCAACCATGCGCAGGGTTCTCGCCGAAGGCGCCCAGCTCATCCTGCGCGAGAACCCACAGTCTCAACCGAACAGTACGATGCGCTTTGGCGACGTGAATCGTCCGGCAGCTTCCCTGATGTTTGTCCCGATTCGCAGTTCGCTGAAAGTTGCCGGCTTCTTATCCATCCAGAGCTACAAACTCCATGCCTACTCCAGGGAGGATTTAAGAACTCTCCAAAGCCTTGCGGACTACTGCGGCGCCGCGCTGGAACGCATCCAATCGGAAGAAGCACTCCATGCTTCCGAACGAAAATATTTACTCCTCTTCGACCGCAACCCCAGCCCTCTGATCGTTTACGACATCGAGACGCTGCGGGTGCTCGCCGCAAATGAAGCCGCCATCCATCACTACGGATATTCCCGCGAGGAATTTCTGGCGATGACCCTCAAGGATTACCGTCCTCCAGAGGATGTTCCATTCCTGGTGAAAAAAATGCAGACCATGGGTGATGGCCTCCAACTGTTGGGCCCATTCCGTCATTTAAAAAAGGACGGCAGCATTATTCTCGTCGACATCAACTCCCACTCACTGACCTTTGAAGGCCGAAAGGCACGATTGGTGATGATGACCGACATCACCGAGCGCAAGCGAGCGGAAGATAATCTGGTGCGTTTGGCCACAGCGGTCGAGCAATCGACGGATATCATCATCCATCTCGATCTCGACGGGTTGATTGAATATGTCAATCCCGCCTTCGAACGCATTACCGGTTATGGTCGTGAGGCCATGGTTGGACGCCACATCAACAGTTTGCCGCAGGACGGAGAAGCGCACTTCGAATTCGCGCACCTGGTTGGCCGGATTGCGGTTTCCGGCAGTTGGAGCGGACGTTTCGTTTCCCGCAAGAAGGATGGTCAAAAGTTTGAAGCGGATGTTTCCATTTATCCCATTCGAGACGAGGGAGGGAAAATTACCAGCTACATCGCCGTGGAACGCGATGTGACCAGGGAGACAGCCCTGGAAGAGCAAGTGCGACTGGCCCAAAAAATGGAGGCCATTGGCTTGCTCGCTGGCGGCGTGGCGCATGATTTCAACAACCTTTTGCAGGTGATCATGGGTTATACCATGCTGGCACGCAGCGCATCGGAACACGAACTGGGGCATCATTTGGAACAGGTCCAGAAAGCTGCCGAACGAGCGACCCAGCTCACGCGCCAGTTGCTTGCCTTTGGACGGCGGCAGGCCATGCAGAAGACGGACACGGATATTAACCAGCTGGTGGCCGACCATCTCAAAATGCTCCGCCGTTTGATCGGAGAAAATATTGAAATTCATTTCCTCGCCGGCAAACATTTGGAAAATATTTTTGCCGATAAGGGCCAGTTGGAACAGGTGCTCCTGAACCTGTGCGTGAATGCGCGCGATGCGATGCCGAATGGCGGGCAACTCACGCTGGAGACACAAAACTTCGTTATTGATCACTCGTTCTGTGAAGATCATCCGTGGGCCAGGGCCGGGAATTTTATTCTGCTCACCGTAACCGATAACGGCATGGGGATGGACCGCGAAACACTCAGTCGCATTTTTGAACCCTTTTTCACGACCAAACCGAAAGGACGCGGCACCGGTCTCGGTCTTTCAGTTGTCTATGGAATTATTCGCCAGCATGAAGGACTGATTCATGTGTATAGCGAGCCTGGTTTGGGAACGACATTTAAGATTTATATTCCGATGGCCCAGCGTGTTTCCGAAATGGTGGAGCAGAATCTCCACACTGTCCCTCCGGGGGGAACCGAAACCATTCTCCTGGCCGAGGATGAGCCAATGGTCCGTCAATTGGCAGTCAAAACCCTCGAACGCGTCGGCTACCGGGTCATTGCCGCCAGCAACGGTGAAGAGACCTGCGATCTTTTTGCTCTGCATGCCAAAGACGTGGACCTGCTGCTGTTGGATGTTGTGATGCCAAAGTTGGGAGGCAAGGAAGCTTACAGCCGCATTAACGAAACTCACCCGGGTGTGCCGGTGCTCTTTTGCAGTGGTTACAGTGGCAACTCGCTGGAGGCGGGTTATTTCCAGGTGGAAGGTTTGGAACTGCTCCAAAAACCGTACAGCTCGAACGACCTGCTGCTAAAAGTTCGAGAGCTTCTCGAAAAAAGGAAATAGAACCTGCCTCAAGCCCAGTAGCGATAATCGATATCCGGAAAGATATTGTCCATAAACTCTATTTTCGAGAGCCACGCTTCGTCGATGCTGGTTGTTGTGAGTTGCTCGTGCAACGCAATGAACCGCAGAATATGATCCTTCACCCGCTTCTTTGCGTAATCCGGGCTCGTGCCCGTACGCATGATAAATGGCCAGTCACTCGCTTGCGCCAGCAATAACTCGCGCCCAGCCTGCTTCAGCGCCCGCAAGGTGATGCCATTCGCTTGTGGGTATCGGCGTGCCAGTTCTGTCATTCGCTCCTGTGCAATATGCAAATGGGGATAAATCCATTCATTGGTTTCGTTCAGCCAAACATTCCAATAACCTTCAGAGCCCCAACTCGACGCGCTGGGTGTTGCCACCTGCTGGGTGGGATGCTTGCACAAGTACTGATGGGGCGTGACCAAATCAAAAACCTTCTGGTCGTAATATGCCTTGCGCACAACGTAATTCAGAAACTCGGGACCTTCATACCACCAATGGCCAAATAACTCCGCGTCGTAAGGCGAGATGAGGATGGGAGGACGATCCATGATCGATGCCAGGTGCTGTACCTGCCTGATGCGTTCTCCCAGGAAGTGCCCTGCATGTTCGGCAGCCATGCTCAGGGCAGCATCGCGGTCATAAGCCTGCTTTTCCGGCGCATCACCCGAGATGCGATGATACTTGATGCCGGTAAAGCCGCGTTGGTTTGGGTCAGGCAGGTGCGGCCTCACATAATCAAAATCGAGATCAAAGCCGATATCACGATAGAAATCCCGGTAGCGCACATCACCGGGATAACCTTCGTGTTTACTCCAGACCTGCCTGGCGGATTCAAGATCACGGCCAAATGCGGCAATGCAGTTGGGAGTGAAGATGGGCGCAAAAACTCCGTATCGCGGGCGCGGGCGGGCATGCAAAATTCCGTGGGTGTCGATGACAAACCAACGGATGTTTGCCTCCTGCAAAACGTTTTCCACCCCTTCGACGTAGGCACATTCCGGCAACCAGATGCCGCGCGGGTCGCAACCGAAACAACTGCGGTAATGATCACGCGCCACCAGAATTTGTGCGCGAATGGATTGCGGATGATTGGCCATCAACGGCAGCAACGCATGGGTGGCCGCCGATGTTATAATCTCCAGCTTGCCCTGCTCCTGGAACTTGCGGAAAGCGCCCACGAGGTTGCGCCCATAGGAAAAGTAAGTGTCTCGTATGCCTATGAAGCGCCGCTGATACATCTGCGCCAGCGGACGCAAGGAATCGTCCCAGTGGGTGCGCAAGGCCTCCTTCTCCGCCAGTTCGATAAGGGAATCCAAATGCCCCAGATAGCGGTCCTGCAATAAAGGATCGAGCAGCATGGAGCAGAGCGTGGGCGACAAAGTCATGGTCAAGCGAGTATCCATGCCATCACGCAACCAGCCATCCATTACCTGGATCAAGGGGATGTAGGTCTCGGTGATTGCCTCGAAAAGCCAGTTCTCCTCGAGAAACTTGTCGTATTCGGGATGACGCACGAACGGCAGATGCGCGTGGAGAACCAAAGAAAGATAACCTTGCATGCCCGTGTATTAAAATTCCCAACTGCCAAAAACCTTCAATCCATTATTTAAAAACTGAAACCGGGCAGCGGAGCCCGCATTCAAAACTATCATTCATCAAAGTCCTCAGTCAAACGACGTGCGATGGCGGTGCTTTTTACCAGCAGAACGATGCCTATCACAAGCGGAATGGCGAGCCATAAAAAGCGTCCAGCATGCATGGGCACTCTGTCCTTTTGACTTTTAAGATAGTACAATCCCAGATTCATGATGCTTATCAGCAAACACCCTGCGGCCACCAATCGAATGACCGTTAACGCAATCCGATTATAGGGATTCATGCAACTGGCGCCATCTCGTTAAACATTTGCTGCACCCGGGGCCTTTGCAGCACCACGATGGTGAACACACCCAAAATGGTGCCAAATGGAAAACTCAGACAGTGAATCACCGCCATGATCACGCAAAAGAGGTGATGCCTCCGCTGCTTTAAAAAACGTCCCGTTAAAAATGTCAGGAACGCCATGGTCAGGCTGAGGAGAAAGACAAAGCCTCCAACAACCATCATGATTGGCACCAAAATCTGTGTCGGCGGCCCGTGAGGTCCCTTTGGAACGAAAGCCAGGACGCCGCTGATGACGATGAAATAGAGCAGAATGAAACACGTGGCCAGGAGGCCGAGCCCGGCCGCGATGTAATAAAAAATGGACAGCAGGTTCAGATGTTCCAAATCCCGATCCATAATATTAGCTCACGTTTTCAACCAGCGGCGGTTTCAGCGCCGGGTCTTGAGGATGTTTTCCGACCTCACCACGATAGGCGGTCGAGCGACCAAAACTCAGATCAGCCGCGCGGCCATCGGTTTGGTCGGCAGAAATCGCCATGGCAGGAAGATTATATTTGCCGTCCGGCAATGCGAATCGGTAGCTAAACGAACCGTCCGGACGCAGTTTAATCCTGCGCCCTCCAATCGTTACTGTCGCATCCGGCTCGGTGGCGCCATAAATGATGAGTTCCGCATTCACGTTGAACCAGAAACTCTTCTGACCCCGCTGGACGCCGCCAAATGGACTGGAAACGCTCGTGATCGCCCCCACCGGCGATGTGGGTTGTCCGAGTTGCATCACGCCCATCGAAGAGATCTCCTGTTGCAGTTGTCGGCGAATCAATTCGGTGATTTCTAGCGAGCCCATCCACACGCGACGAACCTTGTCCATGGTGATGATGGCCGACAACGCACGCTCCTGCTCAGCAGTCCACTTCATCACTGGAACAGTGCCCTCCTGCATTGGTATCTGATAACCGCTCGCCTTGAGTTGTCGCACGACTTCAGTCAGCGGCACATTCAGGCGCACCGCTTCTTTGGCCATTTCGACCAACTGGGTGAAGGGAATATCAATGGGAATGGTTGCGAACTGGGCCGTGACATCCTCGGACATGGTGTCCGGCGGAGTCAAAGTGGCTCCCGAAGTGGAGATCGTCACCCATTTGCCGTCCGGCTGAAAATATCCCAACTGCGCCAGGTATTTTTTTCCCGCCTGCTCCACCGGGACGAACCAATGATTCGATTCAGGATGGACATGGACGATGGAGATTGGCTCACCTTTGATTGCCTCCATGAAAACCTTTACGATGAGGTGTCGATCCACGGAAAGTGCATTGTATTTGCGCTGCTGTTCACGAGTCAGATCCCACCGGGCATAGAGCCAGTGGGGATCGCGGGCGGCCAGCAGCAATTGCTGGGTGCCATAGGCCTCGGGCAATTCACCGGCTGTTTCCACTCCGCCCAGATGCACTGGCGGCGGGACCGGCCCCAAGGCATAGCGCTGGCCTGGCCCGGTGGGCGCGGGAATGGTGGGTTGATCCCCTTCGAGGAGAATCGCAGGTATTTTTAAAGCCTTTTTGGCCGCAACTTTCTTTTTCAGTTTTGCCAGGACGGGCGGCTTCTCATTCTCAGGAATGGGAACTGGAGGAGGTGTTTTAGCTGCGGTCTTGGGCTTGGCAACTGACTTGGCCTTCTCTTTCTCTTTCGATGTGGCAGCCGCAACTTTCTCCGGGGCGGCTGTCTTGACCTTACCCGTGGCCTTCAGTTTGCTGGCCACCGCCGCGCTGCGTTCCTGAATCGATTTTGTGACCTTTTTTACGACCTTTTTAAAGGATGATTTGTCGGATTTCATAAGTGCCTTCGTGGGTAAGATGGCAGGTTCGGTACCTCAGATGGGTTAAATCTTACGTCGTGTGAGCCAACCGCGCAACGGGAATTTGTTTGAACCAAGGAACATACGAGTAACACCCCATTTCCAAAAATAGCGCTTAAAGACAACTTGCCAAGGTTTACAAATGGGTTTTAACTGTGCACGAACGACTGCGTTTCGCGAGAGGATTATCGCCAATGACTGAAACTAAAACGAACTGCTCCCACCCTGTCAAAAATTCCGGGGCCCTGATCTATGTGGTGGATGATGAGCCAATGTTGTTGGAATTGGCAACTGTCATTCTCGAACCGCAGGGTCATAATATAAAATCATTCCGCGATCCGGAAGTCGCCCTGCAAACCTACGCCAAAGCCAATCCCAAGCCGGCCGTGTTGATCACCGATTATGCCATGCACACCATGAATGGCATGGAATTGATCGAGCAGTTTCGGCGCATTGATCCAAACCAGAAAATCCTCCTGGTCAGCGGCACTGTAGGCGAAGACATCTTCCAAAACGCCCCGGCCAAACCTGACCACTTTTTGGCCAAGCCTTACCAGGCATCTGAATTGATTGACGTGGTGGCGTCATTGCTCAAGCAACAGCCACGCTAGGCTTCAGGCGGGTTGTAACTGAGTAGTTTTACACCTGCAACCCAGCCGACTGGCAAGGCTTTTCAGGAGGGATTGGAAACCGCGCCTTCTTCCGCCTTGGTCGCCTCAGCCTTTTTGCGGTAAAGGACCACTACGTTCCCAACGCGCATGACCAGATGGCTGGAAGTCTTCTCGGCCAATTGGGGGGAGAGGGTCTTTTTCTCCTCCTTGAAGTCAGCAAATTTGATTTTAACCAACTCGTGATGAGCCAGGGCTTCATCCACGCTCTTTAAAAAGGCTTCACTCAAGCCGGCTTTGCCGACTTTGAGAATCGGCTCCATCAATTGAGCCCGGGCCTTCAGTTTTCGTAACTCGGCGTTGGATAATGGCGTCTGCACACGAATAGCATCACGCGTTCAGGAGACTCCTGCAACTCGAAAACCTTCCTCTTCCAGCAACGTCCGGATGCGACCGGGTTGATCGCCCTGTATTTCGATGGTGCGCTCCTTGGTGGTTCCGCCACAACCGCAGGCTGCCTTCAGCTTGCCAGCCAGCGATTCGATGTATTTCAAACTGATATTCGGCGCGAAATCGTAGATGACAATCACCGTTTTCCCACCGCGATGGGCCTTTTCCTTGCGCAGCACCACCCGGCCATATTTCGAGGGCTTGGGCGGCTCCGAATTCTGAGTCGGAGCCGGTTTATCCGCCGGTCCGGGTGGCAATTCCCCGCCGACATTTAACGACGCGAAAGGATTATTCAATCCCTGCCCGGTTGGCGTCAGATCAATCTTCTGCTTTTTGGACATCGAGAAACCCCATTCTTAATCCCTGGCGAGCGATAGTTTACGGAAGTTGGTGGATTCCGATTTGGTCAACACCTTCATCGGTTCGAGGAGCTTGCGCCCTTCGAAAACGCCGTTGGACGCGCTGCTAAACCACGCGCCATCGGGCATGCGGGTCCGTTCCAGCACGAAATTACATTTTCTCAACACACCAATCATTCCGCCCCACAGGGCGACTTCATTTTGCAGGTGGGCATCAATCTTGGACAGCTCAAATTCCTGCTTATCCACCCATAATGTGCCCCCTACCTGATTGAGAAAACGATCCGTGATCTTCTTGACGGGCAGGTCAGCGCTCCGGGGTTGAAAAACGATGACGTAAGTGGGACGCCCGTTAAATTCCTTTTCCTCAACCAAAGTAAATTTAAAGCGCTCAATAATGTCGAAGGTAAGGAAGTTTTCACGGTTATCCCCTTTTTTATTGAGGCGTGAATCGGTGTACTTCTGGCGCTCCGCAGCTTCCTTCTCCTCCTGCTTCTTTAATTCCTCCGTTGAAAGACTCTGGCCGTTCAACTGCACAAGTTTTGCGGAGGTCCAACCGGATTCCACCAGCATCTGGTAAATTTTTTCCCGATGCTCCTTCACGTGCCCCTTGCTGTCCATCTCTTCAGTCACCGTATGCTTGGTGTAAGCATAATTCGGCTTGGCATCGCGGACCTCGTTGGATTCAGAACGCTTCACCGCCCGTTGCATGATCTCATCTGCGGTAAGCGAAGTCTGCCCATGGACGGTGGTGCTTGCAAGCAAGCCGACCAGGAGCGAACCGGCCAGTACAAGCACACGGCTGTGTTTGAGCAGACTTTTCATCATTATATGAGATTGCCGTGTTTCCGCGGCAATGGCAAGTAAATGGAGAGGGAAGAATTGCCTACAAGATATGTAGGAACCACTTGCAAAGTAACCTTCCGATACCTTCCGATACCTTCCGATACCTTCCGATGGCTTCCGACCTCAACCAGCAAACGCCCAATGTTTTTTCCTCTAAAAACTGAACCCTTGAAACTGAAAACTTCTCTCGCCACCGCCGTGATTCCCTGGAAACCCAACGCAATGCCTCTCAACGCACGACTGACAACCGGCCACCCCTCGTTCGGATAATTGGAAAATTTCATCTCAGTTTAACGCAAGATAGACCGAAGCACGTATTAATTGGCACCCACAAAATCGCTCAGACTTTCTCTCATTCATACGTTCATAATCATATTAAATGTTATCAGCAACTCTTTATACGGATTTTTATATCTTTTTTAGATTCCGTGTCAACTATTATTTCTTCCTTTTTAAGCGAAAAACCTGCCTAGCGAATGCTTATATTGAATGTCGAAAAGGATTTCCTGAACGAATGCCGGGGTCGCTGTAGCGCATGGTTAGTAACCTTGCCTTTTCATTTGAGTTTAAGCGTAAGACCCATCTGGTCTAAATCGCTCACACTCATCAGCGGGGAATACGTCACGTCACGAATGTCTGAGCTGCCTTGCAACTCGTAATACTGAAGAGCTATCGTGCGAAGGAGCATTTTTCGCAGGCGGTTTTCGATGATGTTCAGGGGTGCTTGGTGTCCTTGCTGGTCGAACAACATTTGGGCTGCGGATACCACGCTAATTTTTTGAGCCAGGAAATGCTGGGTGAACACAAAATTGAGGCTCTTGTCAGATGGGCCTATGTCACGCGACGTAAGAATCACATACACCTTGCCGCCATAGTTGGTCTTGAGTCGCTCGATAACCGGCAGAGCAAGAGTCTTCAATTCTTCGGGGTCGTATTGGGGCCTGTCGGGATATGGCTTCCAATCCCGAGTGCCCAGCGGCAATGCCGTCAGGACGTGCAGACCTGTATCATTCGCTACCGTGGTTGCAACCTTTCTGGCTTCGGTTAGCGGGAACTCCGGGGTTGGGAGAAGAACCACATCATAATTAGCAGGCTTATCGGCCACTTGCTCGTGATGCCTCGAACAAGATGCTGCGACGAGCGCGATGACTAGAAAAAGTGTGGTTCGGAGTGACATGGTGTAACGGCTAACGTATCTGAGCCGCCGGCAACTCGCGACGTGAACCGCGTAGCGGAACCGACCGCACCAACGCTGGTTGGCTCCAGTGATGTGTTGGAAGTCTTTTATTTGTCGGGATATTGGTATCCGGATGGCTCGGCAAACGCCGAATGAGCGGTCGGATCGTTCACGACCCGCACTCTCATCTTGAGTTTGCTGATCTCTCCTTCCGAAGTCTCCTGTATGTCGAAGAACTCCAAAGTCAGCTTGAGTCCCCTGAGCCTGAAGTGGCGGACTCGCCCATACTCCGGATACTCTCCTCGCTTTCCTATCAGATCAGCGCCACTAACGCGTCCCCGGGTGTGCCAATATGGGTCGTCTTCTTCCGCCAGGAGACTGGACTCGCTGAACGATTCAATACCTTCGACGAGCACACATCCGAGCCAACCGACGAAATTCACCCCAGTCACGCCTGAGAGACTATCCAGATATTCATCGCTCCCACCGACGCAGATGAAACTGTAGAGTGTTTCGCTGTCCGCCGCATCTCTGATGGGGAATTGGAGGTGAATCCAGTCCTTGGTGTAGTCGAGTTCGTATACTTCCTCCACCTCTAAAATGCGAGGCCAAGTGGACCCTGGAAATGTCGTCTCCGATTTGGGTTTGTATTCCCAAGCGGTAGCAGAGGAATGTGATGTAGCACAGCCAGCCGCGAGTATGGCCAGACTGCATAAAACTATCATCAGTACAATTTTCATATGAATTCGTCCGACAATCCGGCGGGGCGGCATATCACTTCTCAACCTTCGCTTCCCATCCATCGTAATCACCATGCAAAGACTTGGCCAGGCCGTCGAGATCGCGCGTAATCGCCTGAATCGTGGACAGCTCAGGAATCACCTGCTTCGTCCCCAAGCAAAGCCAATGATCACCCTTGGCTGCTCGCTTGACCTCAACCGTGTAGCCGGTCAGTCTCATGCGCGTCGCGGCCTCTTCCGCCGCAGACTCGCTGGGAAAATAGAGGTAGAAATCAATGGTGTGCGGCTTGGAAAGATCCGAGCCCGCCTTCCGAAGCTGGATGATAACAGTCTCGTCGGGGTCGAGCTTTTTCGTGCAGCCAACCAAGGAACTGAGCAATCCCACAATCATTACGATGTTGATGATAGCGGAACGGACAGTCATGTGGTGCTAATAAAGCTGTGTTCAAGCTCATCGACCGCCGCCGGACCACTGTGCGCGGAGCGCAGAGCTTGCTTCTTGATCAGTTTGCCAACCGCTCTTTTATCCATCTTAATGCTTTACTCTTCAAGTTTCTTTCGGTTTCGTGCTGCACACCAGATTGGCAACACGAGGGGCAAAAATAAGAACCATAAACGATGGGTAAATATCCAGATGAACTCATGAATAAAAGCAGACCATCTCTCGGTTGTTGTCGGTTGGATTGCTTCGCGAAATTGCATGCCCGACCAAAAATAAGCCTCAAACAAGCTCAATGGCAGAACAACCAAAAGCAACAACATAGCCCATGTATAGCCTAGAAGCGGGCATGCTTTGAACCAAAACGGACGCGTTGTTGTTTTCATTTTGATATCCTAAACCGCTCAGTTCCTAATTTGAAGGGGTCAGATCCCAAGTAATGACACAAACATTTGCTCCCATTCATATTCGCAAGTCACTGCAGCGCCCGGTTTGCTAGAGTCATTCGCGCACTACCTCGTCCAGCGAAGTGCCGACTGGGTGCATCCATAGTGTAACATCCATGCCTTCCTGAATGTCGAACTCGTCCTGAACCAGAGTGAACTCACCCTCGGGCAACGACCATCTGTGATAAGCATATGGCCAGCTGCGAAATGAAAAATGTCGGTCGCCGCTCACTGTAGGTGCGCCGAAGTATCGTGTCAGCATCTCCGCCGCGGACCAAAATGAGGCATTGAACGCGGTCACATGCTTCTCGAGCTCGGGCACCACGGAAAAGGTAAGTAAAAAATAAGGAGGGTGGTCAGGGTCACGGTAACCGATGATAAGCCGATAGCACTCACCGCTCGTGTCGTGAATGAAGATACGCAAAAAACCAAGGTCGACCTCATCCTCCTCAATCTCCCACTGCGTCTCGGCAAGCAATCGCTTGATGGCCTCGTAGTCACTGCCTGCTCTGGCAATAGAGAGTAGAATTCCGATGTCGTTGGCGGTGATCATGCGCACAGCCACCTAATGCCATAGCTCAGCGACGGTGGCCACAGGTCGTGCCGATTGCAACCTCGACGTGATGCCGCCGTTCGCTGCGGCGCATGGTTGGGCGTATGGCTCATGTTCTGTGGTTCAACTTGACCAGCCGCCAAGTCAAAACAATCGTGCAAAATAAAAAGACGACGGTCGGGTAAAGCCAAATCGAGTAATGCCCCGCCGAATTGCGCTGTAAAGGATCAAAAACAAATCCCTCATCTGTGTTTAACCGCTGGAATGTCTTCATCGACAAGCAAGCAGACGAGACACAAAACCCAGCGAAACATATGCACCATAAAATAAACCGTAATCTTTTGGACATACTCGAATAGGCCTAATGCCCCAAGCTCAGGACGGGCGCCGATAGCAACCGCGATGGCCCGCTAGAATTAGGTTCTTATATGCTTGGCGCAATCTCATAATCAGTTCAGTGGACTCGTTGGCTTCCGCCGCCTCGACCTTCGGCCTATCGCTCCATACTACAGAGCCATACTCCTTTCACAATCTCCCAAATTGCTCAAGTCGCTGCAGTGCCCTGGTACGCGGCAACCACACAAACTCAGTCTGTGTGCCACTGCCACTCCGCATCAACGATGCGGTCTTGGTCATCATAATAAAACCAGCACCAGCACAAACCACCTGACCAGCCATCCGGTCCAAAGTATCGCTCGCAGCGATAAACGGCACTGCCAGTGCGCTGTTCGCTGGCGGCGACTCGCGCACGCACCAACGGTTGAGCAGAAGCACTCCAGCCGGACGTGGGCCGCGTCTCTGAAATATCAGGCTGAACACGAGACCACCGCTTCTGGACATCCGCTCGTGTGGTCGTGCCGGGCGGATATGTAGCCAGCAAACGCTGACGGCGCTGAGCGGCATACTGCTCGGTCGTCGTACAACCGACAAGCGCGAGGCAAAATAATGAAACGATGAAAGTTCGAATCCTCATACGCGTGATGAAGCCTGACAACCCAAGCTCCGCAACGGCCTGCCCCCGTGCGCTACGGGCATGGTTAGGTCCGCTTTCTTTTTGCCTTGGTTCGGGATGTTGCACGGTCAACTTTCTCTGTTTCCAATATCCTGACCTCAATAACGTCTCCGACTTTGAGAGGGGCGACAGACTTCCATCTCACATGAACGTCCTTGTCTGGGTCAGGCCGCGAGGTGAGACCGCCAACAGAGTAATGAATCTCACCTGTGGTTTCGTCTGGCCGAGCCGGAACGGTCTTCTTTCCGAGCTTGCCGACGGCGGCGATGTTCGTGCTCAACACGGCCAAATCTTCCGCGCCAGCGATGCAGACCCGTTTGCCATTCTTTCTGACTTCGAGAGCGATCATAAGCAGCGTAACTATTTAACCGGTGGGAAATAATTCCTGCCAAATTGATAATGGTCGACCAACTGGGAATTACTCCCTTCTTTCATTAGCGGTTCAACCCTATGAGTTCTAACCATCGCAGTCAAGTGGTCGGGATGAAACGAAAGGGGTCAAGCCCCTCGTATTGCCACCAATTGCAATCCTTCCTACGCCTCCTCGAATGGCCACGGCATTGGAGGTCCGAGCTGTGTGCGCGGACCAATGGGCAGGAAACCGCCGACTATTTTCAAATCGGCCGCGAACCATGTGTCATAGGCTCAAGGCAGCAACACTGCGCGGTAAAACCGCTGAGAGTTGGTCGCGGTATTGTCGGTCCACGTGTAGGGTGTTGTTGTCAGTTGCAAGGCCAGGTTTGTACGCCAGGCATTGGAAACTGCGGGAACATTATCAACAGACTGTATTTGGTAGGTTCGCCCTTCCAAGCCGGAAAGCACCAACTTGGTCGCAGGATCGTTAGTCATGTGCAGTTCCACGAGCGGGTCCGAGGTGTAAATAAAACCATTCGCCAAATTGTCGGTGCCAGGGATGCGAGTGGTGCCAATTGTTACCAAGCGATTGCCATCGGTTGCCACGCTCACATCCGTGCTGGCGTTGCCCGGCATTTGTTTGGCATGCTGAATCCAGTTGGTTCCATCCGTTGAGGTTGCAAAATAGTTGCCGGCCTGGGCCATGTACAACCCGTTAGCGTAAACGACCTTCCCGAGCATGTTCGTGAGGCCTGTACCCAGTGGCGTCCACAAAGGGGATGTCCCGCCGATGGATATCAGATTGGTATTGCTATTGAGCGGTACAAAGAAGCGGCCGTTGGCGCAGCTGATCGTCTTGCCACCCGGAATGCTGCGACGATTCCAGGTTGTGGAGGGGAGCACACAAGTATATGCGGCACCATCGTTGTTGCCGATCGCAATAAGTGTGGAAAAGCCGTAGGCCACACTTGAGATCGGGCCGCCGACTCCGCCGCTGATGGTGCGCGGGATCCAAGTGGCGCCGTTGGGCGAACTCCAGATACTGCCAACACCGTTGGTACCGCCCACGACCACATAACCGCCGGGGGTGGGGGCATAGGTGATGTCCGCAGGGGTGAAATCCTGGCTAACTTGGGTCATCTGCGTGGCCAGCCAGTCGATACCGTTTGATGAAACATTGGCCATTGCCCAGGCGCTGATGCCACAAAAATGGCCGGAGGAAAAAGTCAGGCTCAGTCCCCAAGAACTCGGGTCAGTGAAGCGGAAGGTCCAATTCAACCCATCTTCCGAGGTATAAATTCTACATCCGTCACTCTGGTCGGCGACTGCGACATAACGACCGTTGCCGTAGACGACATGACGAAGGGAAAAGGTAAACATGTTGGTGGCAATCTGGTTCGTCGTCCAATTATCAAACACATCCGGCCTCGCATTTGAAGCAAGGCCGAAGAAGACAACGACGGTCGGCAAAAGCCTTAGTAAGAGATATTTCATAATTTTAGATTTGTTGATGTTCGCTGGCGCGCCGACATGCACTCATGCAATCAGCCGCTCCGCCTCCTGCATCCTCCGCCTCCTGCAAGTCCTCCAGGTGTTGGCCGGGCGCCCCGGCGCTAGGCGCGATTCATCCTGTGATGGATCGCCCCCGCATCGGAAGGGCATGCCGGAAAGGCTATCATGACAAGGCTGATTACGTCAATAGTCAACCCCGATCCCTTTTTGCCGTGAAGGGGTCATTAAGGGGTCAAAACCAAAGTAATGACACAAACATTTGCTCCCATTCACACTCACCTTTCGAGGAACGAAACCATCCCACCGCGATTAAAAGCTGTTTCAAAACAACATTCCTCGATTTTTCAAAGAAACCGAAGAGCGTTTGAGGAGGGAGGCGTACTGGATGGTCAAATTGGAAGTGCATACCATGGTTTCATGTTCCCCGATTGGAGAGGTCCTCGAACGCCTCGCGGATGGTGGGAAATTGGAACTGAAAACCCGAATCGATTAAGCGGCGTGGAACGACCCGCCGGCTTTTGATGATGAGTTCGGTTTCGGTTCTCAGAAAGAAAGCGCCCACTTCGAGCATCCAATTTGTGGCCGGCAAACCGATAGGCACCCGGCAAACCTGCCGCAGCGTTTTCATCATTTCCTGGTTCGGAAGGGGATTGGGCGCGGCAAGATTGACCGGGCCCTGGATATTGTCGTGGGTGATCAGCCACTCAACCGCCCGACAAAAATCAACTTGATGCATCCAGGAAACGAATTGCCGGCCGCTGCCCATTTTCCCGCCGAGCCCGAGACGGACCAGGCGGCGCAACACGGGAAATACACTATTTGTCCCCATACCCAACACCATGGTCGTGCGCATGGCGATTTTGCGGGTGCCGGGAGTCTGCGCCTCGTCGAAGGGTTGTTCCCAGGCCCTGGCAACTTCCACTGAGAATTCGTCCTTGGCTTCCGGTGCGGCGCCAATTTCGCCGCTCTCATCCCACGGACCGGCAAAAGTATGTTTGTAAATAGTTGCGGTGCTGGCATTCAACCAAACTTGTGGAGGCTGCGGGCAGAGGCGAATTGCCTCGCCCAAAACGCGGGTAGGCTTTATCCGCGAGTCGAGAATCTCCTTACGGTTACGAGCCGTATAACGACAATCCACTGATTTGCCGGTGAGATTAACAACGGCAGCTGCGCCTTCCAATTCTTTTTGCCAGGAACTGAGGGTGCAGCCATCCCAAGTGACTTGGCGGCCAATGCCACCGCTTGGTTGCTGAGAGCGCGTTAAAGTTACGACGTCCCATCCAAGGTCCAGAAAGTGCGCGGCCAGTGCGCGTCCGAGAAAGCCGGATCCGCCGGCGAGAATGATGCGTTTCATCTTGTCATTCATGGCATTTCAAAAAGAGATCTCACCTACGGGATTTGTGGCGGCACCAAGGCAAATCGGATCCTGCCCCAATGCAACACGAATTTTTGTTTAACCGGCGTGTGTTTAATAATTCTCTTATTTCTGTCTTTTCTGAAATTACATTACTACTCGGTTTTTTGTCAAGTGAGATCTTCGCCTCATCATTCAGGTTGCGCCGGTATGAACCGGAGTGATGGGTTACACTTCCGAGCACTATGGCTTGGAAAACGGTAACCCGATGGAAGAGATTATTCGATTTGTGATGTTGGCGCAGAGCACGCGCTTTACGGTGACGGAACTATGCGAGCAGTTCGGCATCAGCCGGAAGACTTGCTACATGGATAACCATCCCCTAAAAAATACCCACGCTTTGCCGAACGGTGGCCGTGCGCAAGCACTTGGCGCGAGCCCAAGCGAGCATCAACAGCCCAGGCAAATCCCCAATTAACACCATGCGCCATAGCTCATTCACACAATCACCCCTCGCGATCAAAAATCGGAAGAAGATGTTTGGCATTGAAGTGTTGATTTCCGCTTTACTTCACGGCAGGGGTGTTTGATCCTTCGAAATATGAGCAAGGTCAAAAGTGGCTTGATTGGTGACAGCGGAAAGCCACAAAGTGCCGTTCTGGTCTGACCCTTTATGATTGGGATGAAGAGATATCTTTCTAGTCAATCCAAACGCTTTTGGCTGGGTCTTGCATTGTGTGCTGCGGTCGTGGTTCTGTCGACGGGGTGCAACCGCATAACCAGTCTGGATATCAGTGGGGTGTATGTGCGTGCCAGGGATGGTGTGGTTGACAAAATTATTTTGGCTGCCAATGGGTCTTTTCAACAAACAATAACTTTTACCAATGGCGGTCCATGGACCACGAGCGGTTCGTGGAAATTTAACGGTGCGACTGTCGAGCTCGATACGTTTTATGATACATTCGACATTGGCCGTTACAACAACAAGATGGATGCTGTTGCAGTGATTCCGCCACAATTTTTCGCAAGCGCTTGTTTTTTGGAGGTCCAGGAGGGAAAGTTACTTAGGAACTCAGTAGAACCAATTTGGATCAAGCAGCCATCTGGCGGGAACGGCGGCACCCATAAAGGGCTCACCCATTAGCAACTCAAAGGGGATGCCGACGGGAAGACGGAAGTAACTTAGGTACGCGGCGCGGCGCCTGCTTGGCGACCTTTTCTGCGCCGGAATTCCAGTGGTGAGCTTCGGAATGTCCATCCGCAAAGGCAAAACCGGTTACCAGGTCTCAACGATCCGATAGAAACGTTTCAGAGCAATCGTTGCGGCGGGATCCTGAATTTGAAGGGTGCCGTTTGTAAGAGTCAACGCGTTGGGCAACGTCACCCAATCGACGAGGTTTGAACTGGTTTCGACGTGGAGATTCGTGAGGTTGGATTGCGAGAGCGCGCCGCCGTCAATGTCTGAGGATGTAAATGTGACCGTGCCGTCGGGCTGGACGATGGGCTCGGACAGATGTTGAAGGACATGAACGGCGAGGACCGCATTACTGCTGGTCATTGAGCCCGCAACGTTTGTCACAATGACAGAATAAACGCCGGAGTTGCTGCGCGTGACGTTGAGCAATGAATAGTTGGAGGACAATCCGGAACTGATCACGTTTCCATCTTTGCGCCAGCGGTACGTCAGCGGCGGTGTGCCAGTGGCCAGGACATTGAATGTCACGTTCGCGCCACCGAGGACATTGGTGCCGACGGGTTGCGTAACGATGGATGGGGCGATCGGCGTTATGACGACCTGGTCCACCCAACCCGCGTCCTGGCCGGCGGTGCCGCTCGCATCTTTCGAATAGGTCCACTGAAGGAGTTGATTTCCCGGCGGCGTGACCAGTGTGCATTGTTGCCAACCGGTTTCACCGGAGATGTTCGTCAGGACGAGGTTACCCGCCGAAAAACGGAGAAAATCGTGATCCGTTTCTGATGAAACTTTCCACCAGAAACTCACTGTGACGGGGCCGGCGACCCACATACGCATGGAAGAAGCGGTGTTGCTGCCGATCGGTCCGCTTTGCGCGGCATGGAAGCCGTCATGCGTGACGTTCGTCTGGCCGAACCAGAGCGAGCTGCCCTTCGAGCTGACAACCAGATTGGTTGTATCGAGAGCGGTGGATAGAAATACCGGGGGAAAGGTGCGCATCGTCAGCAGGGCCATGCCATGGTCAGCGCCCGCTTCGATGACGGAAACATTTGCCAGGCCGGGCGGGACGTTGGTCGCGCCATCGGTGCCGACGGCCTGGACAGTGCCATCGGACTTCAAGACCAGCCTGCTGGAAACTGAGGAGGCAACGCCAATTGCGTTATTCGTCATCGCCGGCGGCAGATTTGTTGGCCAGGAATAAACCGAGCCATCACGTTTCAAAAACATTCCCCCGGGACGTGTGGCCGCGATCGCCATGACATTGTTTGTTCCGGAACCAGTGCCCAAGCTATAAACGCTGCCGTCCGAGCGCAATGCAAAGAACACGTCATCCTCAAAGGCGAGCGAAACGACATTCGATAAACCCGTGGAAGAGAAACTCGAGCCGCTGCCGCCCAGGCGCGTGACAGAACCGTCACTGCGTAGAAACGTGCTCCCCTGCGTATCGATTTCCATATCGACAATATTGGAGAGAGTGGCCAGGGCGCTGGCGTTAAGCCCAATACCACCGCCCCACCCCACGACGGTGCCATTGTTTTTCAGCCCCAGACCGGTCATAGAGTTGTAGCCAGCTACGATTTGAATGAGGTTCGTCCAGTTGGCAGGAACTGGCAGCGAGGTGGAACTGGAATTCCATGCGACGGCGGTGCCGTCTGCTTTAAGAGCCATGTCCATGCCGTTACCGGAACTGCCATGGCCGGCGGAGATTGCGATGGCGTTGAAAGCGTTGGTGGGGACGTTCACAGGACTGGGACTGCCGCCCCCCGCAGGACTGGGACTGGTGCCCCAGACCACCACGGGTCCGAGCACTTTTACGATGACGTTCGAAGTCGCAGAACCAAATGCATTGCTGGCTACCAGAGTGTAAGTCCCCGGGACGACGTTTGTGCCGGTCTGGAAAAAATTGGCATCTGTAGCACCAGGAACATTTGTCCCGCCGAGCTGCCACTGAAATTGCATCGGCTGAGACCCCGTGACGGCAGGCTGAATCACAAGGGGCGATGCAAAGTAAACCGAGTTGGTTATGGGAAGGGAAAGTATTATCGGCAGGCTGTCGATGACAGTAACCGGAACCGGAACAGTGGCAGCCACGCCGACGGCATTGGTGACGTTCAACTGGTAAAGACCGACGTCACCGGGCTGCGCATTTGAAATCACATAACTTGCATTCGTCGCATTCGGAATATTTGTTCCATTTAACGACCATCCATAGCTGACCGGTGTCTGGCTGGCGACGGCGGCGCTCAAAGTGAATTGATTGCTCGAGAACGCGGTGCCGCCGACAGGCTCGCGAGTAATGACGGGCAGACCATCTACCGCCACGAGCGCAAGAGCGTGGCTCGAACCAGCGGCAACTGCCACAACGTTCGACACTGCGAGCGGAATATTCGTCGCTAAAGTATTCGCGCCCCAGGCTCTGACGAGGCCGTTTGAGCGCAGCGCCAGCGCGTAAGGAGAGCTTTGATCCGCGCTGCTGCCAGCCGCAATGGCCACTGCATTCGTGAGATCCGCGGGAACGCTTGTGACTGGGAGCTGCGCAACTCCTGCCTGGCTACCCCACGCAAAAACATGGCCATCCGACTTGAGCGCCATCGCGAAGCTGAGACCGGCTGCGACCGAAACCACATTGGACAAAGGACCAGGGCTGAAATTAACGAAGTAGGGATAAGTCGGGCTGCCCCACGTCACCACACTCCCGTCCGACCGCGACGCGACACCGAAGCTGTAACCGTCGGCAACGGAGGTGATTTTCGTCAGTCCTGACGGCACTGTTATTTTGCTGCCGCCGAATCCCCATTCCGACACCGTGCCTTCTTCACGCAGCGCGAGCGCATGATTAATGCTTCCTGAAGTCAGGACAACGTTGCTCGCGGTCGAGGTAACGTTTGTCACCAAACCGGAGCCCCATGATGCCACCGTTCCATCACTGCGGACAGCGAGGCCAAAGGTTGAGCCGACGGAGATGGCGACGACGTTGCTCAAGCCGGCGGGGACGTTGGTTCCAACGGTGGAACCCCATGCAACAACGGTGCCATCGCCCTTCAGCGCCAGCGAAAACGAGGAACTCGCGGCAAGAGCAACAACATTGCTTAGACCCGCGGGCGGCAGCGCCTGGCCGCTGCGATTGTCGCCCCAGGCAGCGACGGGGCCAAGCGTCAGCATCGCGACAGCGCTGGTCGCCGAGCCCACGGTGTTAGTTACGACCAGTTGATAACCGCCAAAGTCAGTGATGGCGACGGAAGCATTTGTATAATTGAGGTTTGTCGCGCCAGGGATGTTCGTTCCATTTAATTGCCATTGATACGCAAACGGCGATGCACCGGACACGGACGCATTGAATATCTCAGGAAAGCCCACGGGCGTGGAGCGGCCCTTCGGCTGCAAGACAACAGACGGCGGTGTGAGTACGGAGACGGATGCAACCGAACTCGTGGCGGCACTGAGCAGATTCGTGACTACCGCCGTATAATTTCCCGAATCCGAAGTCTGCGCATTGGAAACCGTCAAGCTGCTCGTGGCTGAACCGCTGATTCGGGTGTTATCCGTCAGCGGCACGTTGTTGAGATACCACTGATAACCAAGCGGCCCGGTGCCATTGGCCGTGACGCTGAGCGCAAAATTTGAACCGACGGCCACAATCTGATTTGAGGGCTGCTGTGTAATGACAACCGGCATAACAATCGAGAGATTCGCGATGGAACTCGTGGCCGCTCCATAAGCGTTCGTTGCGATGACGAAGTAATTGCCTGCATCATTTGTTTGCGCAGCATTGATTGCAAGCGAAGCTGTCCCGGAACCAGTAATGTGAGGGTTGTCGGTCAGAGGGACGTTGTTGAAAAACCATTTGTAGCCGATGGGCTGCGTACCAGTCGCGGCAGTGGAGAAAAGCACGTTGCTGCCCTGCAGAATTATTTGCGTTGTTGGCTGCTGAACTATGGCGGGAGGAGCGAAGACCGTAAGCGTTGCCGCGGTGCTCGTCGCAACCCCGACTGGATTTGTGACGAACAAGGCATAATTGCCGCCGTTAGCGAACTGAAGATTCGAAATGGTAAGGTTCGTCGTCGTTGCGCCGCTGATTTGACCTCCATCGGTCAGCGGATTGCCATTATATAACCATTGATAGGAGAACGGCGGGCTTCCAGCCGCGGCCGCCATGAACGAAGCAGTCGATCCCTGTGTTTGCATCTGGTTCGCCGGCTGCGAAGTGATTGAGGGTGGGAGCAGAACCGTTACACTGGCCACAAAACTGGTTGCCGCGCCGCCAATATTTGTGGCAACAGCAAAGTAACCGCCGGTGTCATTCGTCTGAACGTTGAGGATTTGCAGGGTGGAGCTTCCCGTGCCTGAGTAATGCGAGCCATCAGACAACGCTGTTCCGTTAAAATACCATCGGTAAGCAGGCGCAGGCGCGCCCGTGGCGGAGGCCGCGAGCGTAATGTTCGTTCCGACCGGAACGGTCTGATCGGCCGGCTGTGAAACGAAACCGGGCGGGGTCGGCGGAACAACCGTCAGCACCGCATTGGAACTCAAAGCCGCGCCGTAACTGTTCGTTACGAAAACGGAATAGTTTCCAGCGTCACTGTATTGCGCGAGGGCCAGGGTCAGCGATGTGTTCGTAGCCCCGGGGATATTCGTGCCGTTGAACTGCCATTGGTAACTCAAAGGGCCGGGCCCAAAAGCAACGACATTGAAGGAAACCGATGGCTGGCCATAGGGAACCGTTTGGCTCAGGGGCTGAATCTCAATGAAAGGGGAATTTTGAAACTCATAAGCGCCCATGTCCACCGTGCCATTCACGATGCGCGGGTTTCCATCCAAATCCAAAGGAGCGGGCACGAGCGAATTGTTTCCCGCATCAATGCCTGCTGAGCCCGGATACAAGCGAAAATTACCACGCGAGAAGTTGGCAAACTGCGGCGCGGCGCTGGTATTGTTTGTCCCGATCACAACGCGCCCACTACCGGCATTCGGCAGAGGCGTGGTGCAGCACCAACTCATGTAATTGGTGCCGGTGTAGTTCGCGGTGATGGGCGAATTGTTGAAATACACGATGCTGTTGGTGAGATTGCAGGAATTGACGCCGCCACCGTCGCCATTGGCGGAGTTTCCGGAGACGGTGCAATTCACGAGTGTGCTTTGCAGCGCGCCAGCGGCGCCTACCACAGAGGTATTTCCCGTCAGTAAACAATTGTAGAGTGAACTGCCGTTCGCGCCCCCGCCGCCGGCCGTGTTGGCGTTGTTCGCTGTGTTCCCTTTTAGGATGCTATTCGTGACAAAGCAACCGCTGACGCCACCACCCAGCGGCGCAGCATTAGACAAGACCTGACAATTAATCAAACTGGAGCCGTTCGCGCCCCCGCCTGAGTATCCCGCGATATTTCCAATCAGCACACAATTGGTAAGAGTGCTGGAATGCACCCCGGCGCCGTCGCCAAACCCGGCAGTATTATTTGACACCAGGCAACTGACGAGTGTGCTCTCCTTCGCACCGCCGCCCGTGAAAGCATTTCCGCCGGTGAGCAAGCAATTATACAACGTGCTACCATACGCGCCGCCGCCCCATTGCGAAGCGACGTTGTTGGACAGCACGCAATTGTAAAGGGTGGAGTAGGAGACGGCGCCACCGTAATAGCCGCAAGAGTTGGCAATCAAGACGCAATTGCTCAGCGTGCTCTCATCCGCGCCACCGCCTTCGCTGGACGCGCTGTTTCCGATGAGCGTGCAACGGTTCAAAGTGGAGGATGCTGCACCGCCGCCGTAGGTGCCCCATCCGCTTAAATAAAAATTGTTGCTGATCACACAATCATTCAGCGTGCACGAATATGCACCGCCCCCGCCTGCGGATGAATTGGCGCTTAGGACGCAATTGTTGAGAGTGCACGTGTTTGCCCCGCCGCCGATGATCGCTGTGTTCCCGGCAACCGTGCAGTTGGTCAACGTGCCCCCGAACGCTCCTCCGCCAAGACCGGAGGTCCCGCAAGTGTTGCCGGTCAAGGTGCAATTCGCGATGTTCTCTGTCCCTGACGCGCAATAAACACCGGCGCCGGATTCAGTTGTCGCGCCATTCCTCAGGGTAAATCCGGTCAACATCGCCCCGCCGCCCAGGTAAACACAGCGCTTTGATCCCCCGCCATCAATCACGACCTGTGAAGAGCCGGAAAGTCCGATGAGCGAAATGGCGTTGGTCACAACGACACAGTTCGTCGTCGTGGAAGTCAGCCGATTTCCAAATGTATAGGTGCCGTTCGTGACAAAAACTGAATGTCCAGCTTGCGCCACATCGACTGCATCCTGAATGTTTATTGCAGCCGTGGACCAGGTGGCATACGGGGCAGCGGGCGACGTATTGCTGATGTTCACATAATGATATGGCGGATTCAGAACGGTCAGCACCGCGCTGCTGCTTGTGATACTTCCGTGACTATTGGTGACGGTAACAGTGTAATTTCCGCCGTCGGCACTGATGACATTGCCGATTACGAGTGTCGCGGCTGTCGCACCGGCGATGCGTGCGCTGTTGGTGAGCTTTATTCCGTTGAGCAACCACTGGTAACTGAGCGGCAATTGTCCACTGGCGACGACTGTGAACGTGGCATTTGACGCCGCCATGACGCTTTGGCTCTGCGGCGGCGTGGTGATGCTTGGTGATGCCGCGGCGAAGGCTTCGCGCGGAACAAGAGTTGCTGCAAATAAAAGAATGGCGACGAGAGCGAACCGCCCAACCTGAACGATGTTTTTCATTGAACTTTGCCTCGGGAAAACCTTTGTGATCTGCCCCAAACGCGGGAGCAACTGGAATTGCCATTAGTCTGAGCACCGTTTTGGCAAATGACAATTGAAAAAGGGGCCGCCGTTCTCCGTAATTCAACCGACGAACAACGTGAAGAGGTCACCCATTGGCGCTGGCGTCAACAGGTAAAACGTTATCACGGCGGCCGTGCGCAAGCACTTGGCGCGAGCCCAGGCGAGCATCAACAGCCCAGGCGAGCATCAACAGCCCAGGCGAGCATCAACAGCCCAGACGAGCATCAACAGCCCAGACGAGCATCAACAGCCCAGGCAAACCCTCAATTCACACCATGCGCCATAAAACTCACTCACACAATCACCCCTCGCGATCGAAAATCGGAAGGGGATGTTTGGTATTGAAGTGTTGCTTTCCGCTTTACTTCACGGCAGGAGTTTTTGATCCTTCGAAATATGAGCCAGGTCAAAAGTGGGTTGGGAGGGGACAGCGGAAATCCAAAAAGTGTCACTGCTGTCCAAAATAGGTGATCTGGGGTGGTGAAAGCTATGCTTTTGTTCGAGATTTGACGTCCAATGAGCCGCTTTGGAAAACAGGTTGGCCCTCCTGAGGTTCAGAGACAGGCCAATCAATATGCCTTTAAATACGCAATAGAATCGGCTTTGCCCGATAAATTCTAAATTCTATTTTGGACAGTAGTGACCCCTTTACGGTTTCCTTCATTATGAGAAAAAGCATGAACGACAACTTTTTGGTTAAAAAGGGGTTCACCTTAATTGAACTTTTGGTCGTCATTGCCATTGTCTCAAGTTTAGCGGCCTTATTGTTGGTGTCTTTGGCCTCTGCGAAAGGGCGGGCAAGCCGATCGGTTTGTTTGAATAACCTGCGGCAAATCGATTTGGGGATTCGCATGTATTCGGATGACTCGCGTGACGTCTCTCCTTCTCCATCTTCGGGCGCCCACATAACGAATGCCATATTGTATAGTTACAAAACATTTGTGCTAAACGAGCTTGGTCTCACGCCTGCATCCTCGCAGCATAGTAAATTATTTAGCTGTCCTTCTGACACGTTTTACTACAGCCCCGGGGATAAACCTCCCTACAGTGGCTACACTCCTCAAAGCGAGCACGATCAAGCTTTTTCCTTGTTCTCCAGCTACACTTTTAACGGCAACGAATTCACCAATTTGGTCGCTCCATATCATGGCCCAGCCGTGCGTGGGATTGCCGGTATGAAATTGAGCTCCATAAAACACCCGGCCAAAACCATAATGATCTCAGAAGGCCCCGCTATTATCCCTTACTCCTGGCATCAGCCGAAACGTCCAATCGCAAATCCCCAAACTTGCTATTTTAACAACGCAATGGATATGGTTGGCTTTGTGGACGGGCATGTCAGTTACACAAAAATGTATTGGGATGGGGATACGAATTCGTTATCCATGGCCTATAATCCGCCAGAGGGATACGATTATCAATGGAGCGGGGATTGATCGACCCGGCCTAAAGGGGTCAAGCCAAAGTCATGACACTAATCGACCTGACCCCGACGAACACCACGAAGAAAACTGACAATGAATAAATTTCAGCCCCAGCCGGCGGTGTCCAACCCAATTTCAATGCGCTCTCAGGCTGGCGCGAATTCTCTGAATGTTCAGGATCGCTATTTTTGAGCCGTCAACTCCCTGATTTTAATGTTCCGATAAGAGGCTTCGTCATGATGCTCAGTGAGCATGATGTATCCTTGGATTTTCTCGCCGAAGCCGGCGGACTTCTTGAACTTACTGGCGGCCACTGCTGTCATCACCTCGGGACTGCCCAATTCATAAGTCAGAACATTTTTACCGTTCAGCCAATGTTCGACATGATTTCCCTGAATAACCAATCGTGAATGATTCCATTCACCCACTGGCTTCAACGGCTTTTTCATATCCGGCGCAATCACATCGTAGAACGCCGCTGTGCTTTGCTTGGGGCTGTCCGCCACGATGGCATCATCGATCATCTGATATTCCTGCCCAGGCGCGGTCGGCCGCTCTTCGGTGACGAGATATTTGATGCCGTTGTTTGCCTTGGCGGGAATCATCCAATCCCATTGCAACTCATAATCGTTGTATTTGTCCACGGTGATAATGTCGCCACCGTGCGCGCCCGCGACGCATTTGAGGATTCCGCTCTCCACCACCCACCCCTGCTTCGGACCATCCGGCTTGCGATAACTGCGCCAACCCTGGAGCGATTTGCCATCAAACAGCAGCCTCCAGCCTTCCTTTTTCTCCTTGGCGGTCAATTCATTGTCCGCTGCATTGGCCACCCGCACCGTCATCGACGTGCCAACGAACAGCAAGGTCACCAGCGCAATCACTTTAAGTTTCATAATAATGGAATTAGTGGAATGGACGGAGATTGCCGCGAATGGTTACAAATGGCAATGGTTCATCGCGCTTAAAATAAACGCATTTCCACCAAATCAAGGCGTTGGTGGAGGCGGCATCTTGTCACCCTGGCGAATATACTGCCGGATGGCCTCAATTTGCTTCTCCGCATCACCACCATAAACATCCGCCAAGGGACTCTTGCCTTCTTCGTCAAAGTAAACCGGCATCTTCGTGGTGGCATCAATCAACTGAGGATTGCGCACCCAACGATGCATGAACGGTTTCATCAATCGCGAACCGGTCAGCGCGAAATTGATACCGGCGCTTTCAAATACCTGCGTGGCTCCAAACTGGCCAATGGAATGGCACGAAACACAGGAGAAACCGCCTACTGAGGATACCAGTTTCTGGCCAACCTTGGCCATTTCCATGTCGATGGGTGGTTCTGCAGGCGTTTCCGAGGGGTAACCATGAATCATGGCCAGGCCTTTCGCGATGCCTTCCGCCCGCTCGCTAAAGGCAGGCATGCGCGCTTCCAACCAGGGACGCGGCTTGACCGTGGATTCGCCACTAATAAATGTTTTGGACCACTCAGGTTTGAGCTTGCCGCCAACAATGTCAAAGGCTGGAAACCCTTCGAACTTACCATGGCACTCGCGGCAATTAAGCAGCCTGGTCTGGCGATCCGCAAACTCAGTCGGCACATGGCGTGTGAGCGACGAACGATCCGTTGCGGCAAAAGCCTGCAAAGCTTCGCGATCTTCTGCAGTGAAGGAATATTGCGGCGACTTGCCCACGTCATCTGGTTTCTCAGCCAGGCAACCTTGTTTCCATTTATCCGCAGCGAGGTCAGCCAATGCTTTGGTCGAAAATTGATTGTCCAGCTTGAGGGTGTGACAGCTCAAGCAGCCGGAGGTCTGAACCAGCTTTTTACCATGTTCCAGCACCGCTGCATCAGTGGAAGCCGCGACTTCCTTAGGCTTGTCTGCCTTGGAATTCAAGAAAGCAGCCAATTGATCCGCCTCTTCCTGGCTCAGCTTGAAATTCGGCATGCGAATCCAGGCGTAATGCGCGTTGGGCTTCAGCAAAAACGCTGAGAGTGTTCCCGGCGCAAACTTCTCCTGAACTTGTTTCAAATAAATCTTTTTATCGTCCGCCTCCGTGCCGCCCGGTGGATTGTGGCAGGCGGCGCAGTGCAACGATTCGAACACCTTTTGCCCCGCCCCAACCTGCTCCTCATTCGGTGCCGCTGACGCCTTGCCGGCTTCACCTTTCAGCGATACGAGATAAGACGCAATGCTCCCGGCATCTTCTTTCGCCTTGGGCCCGTGCAACACTTTCGGCATGTGGGCGGTTGGCCGCATTGCCTTGGGGTCCTGAATCCAGCGCGTTATCCAATCGTAGTTGCGGCGCGAACCAATTCCTTCGAATGAAGGCGCATCCATCGAGAGTTCAGGAATGGCATCCTTGGTTGGCCCCGCATGACATTTTGCACAGCGAAACTCGAGGAACAACTCTCGGCCATGATGCAACATGGCAGCCTGCTTCGATTCCGGCGTCTCTGCGGGAATCTTCAAGGCATCAATCGGAATCGGCTGCATGAAGCTGTCCTTCGGCTGCCATTTCAGCCGCACAAAAGCATCCCCCTGATTTGGGCTGCCGAATTGAGCTTTGAGCGTATTGGCCCCTTTTTTCAACTGCACCGACTGGCTGATTTCCGTGACGCCATTGGTGGTAATTTCCAGGACTACTTGACCGTTCAACTCCAGCTTCAGCGCCCCATTCAATTCCGCTTGAAACGTATAGTTAGCGCGCTTGTCCACGGTCAGCGAGCCATCCCAAACGGCGTTGAACTTGCCACCAGTCAGAAAAGGTGTCGGTGATTTGCCATTCTCAACGTAAAGCCAGACGTTGGGCGCGATCACCACATCGCTGGCCTTGCCATCGGAACTGTAGGTGAGACTTAGTCCTTGGTCCGGATTGGCGGTTGAAAGAGTTTGCCCAGATGCTGGAGCAACTGCAGCCAGGCTGGCGATTGCGATTAACAATCGCCAGCGGTTTTTCCCTGAAAGGCGGTCCGACGTGCCCATTTTTTTATGCTTTAGAACTTCGCAGGCGTTCTGTTCGTCACCAATCCCGCCTTACGGCATGACGTTGATGGTGTGTTGTATGGATTGGCTGATTTCCTTGCCATCCTTGGACTTGATATCGAACTCAATCATTTCCTGCATGACGGGCTTGATATCGGCGATTTCCAGAGTGACGGTGCGGCCGTCCGGAGAGAGCTTGGCCGATTTGATGGTCATTTCATCACGGCCCTGTTTCTTGGGATCAGCCACGGAGAATTCCGGCGAACCATAATGTTCGGCGTAATCATAATTCCAACGCTTGGCGCTGTAATTCTGGACGTCGCCCGCGCTGGCGGGATCCAGCGGCTGAGTGAAGCAGAGTTCCACACCGGTTTTGGTCACGTGCATGCTCTGAACGCTGGCCACCGGCTTGCCGGTGTAACGGACACGATCAAAACCAGCGAGCTTCACAGCAGTGGTTTGCCAGCCTTGCAAGCCGGCGATGTAGAGTTGGCCGTCCTTCGGGTTAAAACGACCACGCATTGCGGAGGAGGTGAATTTCACTGGAATCTTCACCACACCCGCCTGCATCTGGCCATTGACGGTTTCCTTCATGACAAGGAACAACGAGCATTTGCCGTAGGACAGGTGCAACATTTCGCCTTTGTAAGGACCCCATTTATCACTGGTCACCCAGACCTGCTCGCCACCGGAGTTATCGAAATCATTGTGCGAAAGCCAGCAAATGGGTTTCACATACTCGGTTTTGGAAACCTGATGGGCCGTGTTCTCCACGCCGTAGAAGCGACCCTTTTGAATGAAATGAATCGGGGTCGATGGCACCCAGGTGCCTTCGTTATCGCTCGTTGTGATCTGGCCATCGGGGCTGATGGACAAGCCATTTGGAGCGCGCAGACCGGTCGCGAGCACTTCCAGCTTCTTGCCATCCTTGGAGATCTTCATCACAGTGCCGGCATCCTCTGTGATACTGCCGAAATTGTCGCCGCCGAAACCGCGTCCGCCGCCGCGCACTGGACCAGCCTTGGCCATGTAAAAATTGCCCTCCTTGTCGGTCTGGAGATCAAACACGAATTCATGAAATCCGTCCGAAGAGGTGACCTGGTTGTTGAAATTTTCGTAGTAATCGGCCTCGCCATCACCATTCAGGTCGTAATAGCGGGTGATTTGATCGCGGCCGGAAGTATAAATCACGTCATTCACGATTTTCAGGCCAATCGTTTCGTACTGGCCGGAGGAGAAACGCTTCCAGGTGAGCTTGTCCAGCTTGTCATCGATGCCGGAAACGATCCAGATATCGCCGTCCCAGGTGGAAACCGCCGCGCGCTTGCCATCCGAGAAGAAATCGAAGCCGCTGAAGCGAACCCGGCGTTTCCACGGATTATCCTGTGGTGGAGTAATTTGATCGAGAGTGTAAGCGCCGTCTGGCGTGGTGTTGGCACCAATGACACCTTTGGTTTCCACGGTCTGAGCCCAACGAGCTGGTCCGCCTTTTTTCACATCGGGAACTTCGGCTTTGCCACTAGTAAGCGCGGCAAACTTCGCCTTGTCCGCGTCCGCCCCGTTCCACAGGACAATCTTAAAGGTGGAGGCTGCTGTTTTCTTGTCGAACTTGAGGACGATACGGTTATTCTCGGCGATTTCGAGCTTGGCGCCTTTGGGTGCGCCGACCAATTCCACGATGGTGACATTGTCGCTGGCTCCGGTGAGCGTCGCCGTGTTGCCGCTCACAGTGCCCTTGGCCCCTTCCACTTCGCAGAGCAGAATGGAGAACGGCCTTGAATTCTTCTCAGTCTTGAAATTGCGCACGAATCCGACCTGGCCATCCGCAGCTACGCTGGCGGGCATTTCGAGGATTTTGGTGCCATCAACAGTGTAGGAAAGCACCACATTTTCGCCATCCAGATAAAGGCCATTCCAACGTCCAACCTTTTCAGGAACCGGCCTAAAGATGTCGGCGCGGGTATCAGCGAAGGAACCGTTCTCGTCGGAAACGCCCGGCATGTTTTTGGTGGCAAACTTCTGGTCGCCGGCAACACTCGGGTGATTGCCATGGGAACCGGAGAAAGCCACACCATCAAATTTCAGATACGCCCCGGTCCAACCCGCTGCCATGCGGAGATCGTCGGTGTCAAAGCACATGAAAGCATCATTGCCGAGTTTGATGGCCAGACCCTTGTAAGCAATATTCTTGGCCGGGAATTTGGCTCCAATACACGCGGCTTGGAAGGGAAAGTCCTGGTCCAGCTCTTCACTGGTCGGCCTCTTTTTCGGGGTTTTCTGGTTTTTTGGGGCTGCCATGACGGCAGGAACCAAAAGTGCGAGTGCGACTGCGGACACGACCATGCGCGCGGAACCGCTACGGAGGAAGTTGAACAACCGACCACGCCCAGTTACTGGGCTAACTGCTGAGGCAAAAATTCGATGCATTTGGTTTTTTTAGCAGAAGTTAAGTCAACGAGTCTAGGGGCAACTATATAAATTAATCTTATTTTCAGTTATTCGACTTAGTCGTTTGAGACGCATATCAGGGATTGGACTTGGAAGCGGGGGTAAAATTCATTGAATGCCAAGAAAATGCACACCTTGGAGACAGAACCGGTTTCAGGCTGAGGCTCGGAGAAAATAAGTAAGCCAACGCCATGCAAGAAGAACACGCAAAATGGCATGATGACTTGGGCGTCGGACAAGGTGTGCTTTTAGGAGGCAGTCAGTGTTAATACTGCGCTTGGACTGAAACGATTGATTTGTTGAATTCTTCGACTTCGCGAAGGATATCGGCAACCACTTCGGGATTTTCTGCGGCTACATCGAACCGCTCGCCGGGATCGTTTTCGAGTTGGAACAGTAATGGGGAATCGTGCTTTTCCGGGGCATCCTTGCTGTAGCCGGTATGGGTGATCAAGTGGGCTTTGAAGGAGCCTTTGCGCACGGCGTAGAGCTCGTTCTTTTTGTAATAAAACATGAGTTGGCGCTGGCTGTGGCCGGTGCCGAAGAGCATCGGGCGCATGTCGAGACCATCAATCACGCGATCCGGCGGCAGTGCCACCCCCGCGAGGCAGAGGGAGGTGGTGAACAGGTCGAGCGAACAAACGAGTTCGTGGTTGATGGCAGGTTTGATCTTTCCCGGCCACCAGGCGATGGCTGGCTCGCGCATCCCGCCTTCCCATGTGCTCCCCTTCCCGTCCTTGAGCGGTCCCGCTGAACCACCGGCCAGATCGCGAATCAGCCAAGGTCCGTTATCGCTGGTGAAAAATACCAGCGTGTTCTCTGCCAGACCTTCCTTGCGCAAGGTATTCAGCACCTGGCCGACGCTCCAATCCAACTCCTCGACCACATCTCCATATAAACCGCGCGCGCTATGCTCCTTGAAAGCATCGGATGCAAAGAGTGGCACATGTGGAAAAGTGTGGGGGAAATATAGAAAGAACGGTTGTTTTTTGTTTTGGTGAATGAATTTAATTGCTTCCTCCGTGTATCGCCGGGTCAAGGTGCTGAGGTCGGTAGGTTGCTCGAGGATTTTATCGTTCTGAAGCAATGCCGAGTTCCACCACTCCAACTTGGGATGAAGGCTGGAGGAGGCATTTTTAGGAATCTTTCCGCGAACGGGCTCCATATCATTCGAAAAACGCAGTCCATAAAAGTAATCGAAACCATGGTGGGTAGGCAGGAATTGCAGTTCATGGCCCAAATGCCATTTCCCAATGCAAGCAGTGGCGTAGCCCTTTGATTTCAACGCGGCCGCAATGGTGATTTCATTGGTTGGCAAACCGCCCATTGAAAAAACCCTCAGCACATCATTCGTTGAGCCCGCCATGCCGCTGCGAATCGGCCACCGGCCTGTCATCAATCCCGCGCGGCTCGGTGTGCACACGTTCGCAGCCACATAAAAATCGGTGAACCGGATTCCCTCGGCAGCCATGCGGTCGAGATTGGGGGTGCGGATGCTCGGATGGCCATAGCAACCGAGGTCGCCGTAACCCAGGTCATCGGCGAGAATGATGACGATGTTGGGCGCTTTCGCGGCGAAGACGCCAGGCGCAAAGGTGGCGGCAATCAAAAATGCAACCACCAGCAGATACTTTGAAATGCGGGTCATGGTTTTTTGGACGGTTGATTGACGGTAAAGGTTTCAAGAATGAATGTCCAAAAAAGAAATCGAAGAGGTTAATCACGCCTCTTCGACTGCGTTTCTTAATTTAATTACGGAATAACCTAACGCGGGCCCGAGCCGGTGGAACCAGAACCGAGGCCGGTTCCCACACCCATTCCAGCGTTGCCAGTGCCCGCACCCAACATCCCGGTGCTTCTCGTGCTGGCAGGATTTTGGCCAGAGCTGTTATAGATAGAGTAGGCATCCCCGGTTCCACCCTGATTAGTGCCGCATCCGACGAACATTAGTGCCGGAAATAACAATAAGAGTAATGTTTTCATAAGAGGTTTCCTTCTCTCCTACGATCGCATTTGGAAGCCTGGATTCAATGGGGTTCTCCCCTCTGTTTACTTCTGAATTCGCGGTTCCACGCTCAATTCCCGCCCCGACTTATTTCCCCGTCGGCAACTGAAACTCAACGACCAGCGGGCGATGGTCGGAAGCCTCGGATGCGGGCACCCAGGCGCGCAAGGGGATGATGGGACCCTTCTTCGAAATCCAAATATAATCAATGCGCCGACGCGGCTTTTCTGCCGGGATCGTCCAGCCTTCACCCTCGCCGATCAACTTCCAGCTATCATCCAGCAGGGCACTCATTTGCTCGTAAGTGGGACTGCCGGGCACATCGTTGAAATCGCCGCAAAAAATCACCGGCAACTCCGCCTTCTTCTTAATGACCGTGGCGAATTCCATGATGCTTTCGAGCCGTTCCTCGTCCGTTTTACGATGGTCCACGTGCGTGTTCATGACCACCACTTCGCGGTCACCCATTTTGACATGCGCCTGCAGCAAGCCACGTTGCTCCTTTGAGCCGACCATCTTCAGGAGGGAATGCTCGCGTTTGGTAATCGGAAAACGGGTGAGAATCGCCGTGCCATATTCCCCGCCCTGCACCGGCCAGTTATTACTGAAAACGCAGGACATCCCGGTAAGCCGGGTAAACTCGGCAGGGAAATCGCGCTTGCCGGTGCGCTCAGTATTTCGGTCCACCTCCTGCAAGGCGACAATGTCCGCCTTCTCTTGTTTGATTAAATCGGCGATGCGTTGCAAATCAACCTGCTTATCGAGGCCCTCACCATGATGAATGTTATACGTCATCACCCGGAAGGTATTGGTCGATTCCGCCTGCAGATTTGTTAAAAGCACAAAAAATCCACAAAAGATGAGAGCCGTATGAAAAATATGTTTTCTCAGGTTCATAGGATAGGTCATTCGGCATGAATTAATTCGTCAATATCTTTGTCAGCGGCTTGCCATCCACATTGGAAAATTTGAGGCCAAGCAACTGCGCGATGGTCGGAGCAACGCTGGTATTGGAAATTTCGCCGAGCTTGGTGCCGGGTTTGATGCCTGCGCCCCAGGCAACAAAGGTGGCATGCAGGTCCGGCAGGCTTGAATCGTGTCCATGGCTGCCTCTGCGCTCGGGCTTCTCTTCAAATGGCAGATCGCCAGCGGCAGTGTCGCCAAAGGCATAGCCTTCCTGGGCGAACAAAATCATATCCGGCGCATGGGCGTCGTCCTTCGGATTCGCCACGCCATAATCCTTTAATTGTTTAGGACCAACAATTTTGGCCACCTCCGGCATTCCGGCAAAGGCTTTTTCAATGCGTTTGAGGAGCGAGGGTCGATTGGCATCATCGGTTATGTAGATGAAAGCAGACCCGCCTTGAGGCACGACCTGGACCGCACCGTCATGGCGCTTCTTTTCCGAATTCAGCAACCCGGCTTTCCGCAGCACAACATTCGGCAGAATCGTACGCTTAATGGGCGAGAAGCCATGATCGGACACGACCAGCAGAGTGGCCTTGCCGGGGTAATCCCGCTGCAGTTCCTCCCAGACTTCCCGCACTTGAGCATCCACCCCTTTCACCGCTGCGTAAGCCTCATCCGACTTCGGCCCTTTCAAGTGTTGGGTGTGATCCACGTTCACCAGGTGCAACAGTGCCAGATTGGGGCGATCCTTCTGCAAAATGAGATTGAAGGCACGCGTCCAGGTTTCATCGCCCAGCTCCCGCGCGTTATTATCTTCCAGTGCGACGCCATCCTTCTTCGTCAGGCTAATTCCGGCCTGCTCGCATTGGCTCCCGAGCGCAGGGGTGGTGTACTTTTTCATCAGTTCCATGGTGGCCACATCGGGAATGGTCCAATCGAGTGTTCTAGCGTTGCGAGTGGCAGGCCAACGGATGGCAGCCGTCTTCAACCCCGCCGCTCTGGCCACGTCATAAATCGTGGGGACTTTAACAATTTCATCCTTGTCATAAACGGGGTCGGTAATCAGCACAACCCGCTTGCCGGTCGCACGGTCGAAGTAATTGTTACCCACAACACCGTGTCGTGCGGGGTTGTCACCGGTGACGAGGGTGGTGTGATTCGGCCAGGTAACGGTGGGCGTGGAAGCTTTCATCGACGTGGCCCGCGCACCCTCTGCTGCCAAAGCGCGAAGCGTTGGCATTTCGGCCTTGGGATCATCCAGATAATAAGCCGCCAAGCCATCCAGGCTGATCATGACGACGAGGCGGTCAGACTGAGCTGGCGCGGGAGTCGCAGGTGCGGCAGCGGCGACGTGCGGCCGGACAGCAAGCGTGAGAATCGCCAGAACTAACAGCAGACGCTGAGGCAACGATGGATGGGTATTGAAATAAGACGGGGTGGCGCACGAAACAGTCGTTTGCCGATGAAAACAATTTCTTACTGGCATAAACAAATCGCTGAGTATTTCAAGTTAATGGCTCTCATTTCCTGCTGTGTTCAAGAAATAGAGAACCGCGATAACTGTAGAGAGCGACCTTGAAATTCAAAGCTTAAAGTCTGGATGCCGCGAGATTTGAGTCATTATCAACAAGCCGTTGCACGGGCATTCCACAACGAGCGCAGCGCACTGGACGAGTCAACATCCTTTTCGCTACCATTAGAGCCTAGGCCAGAACCTTGGCTGCCAGAATTTTTGCAAATATACATGAGCGTTCAAGCGGCATACAACGAATGGTCCCAGACCTACGACGCCGACACCAACGCGACTCGTGACCTGGATCAAGTGGTGACAAGGCGCGTGCTCGGGGAGTTGAAGGTTGAATCGATTATTGAGATTGGGTGCGGCACAGGGAAGAACACCAAGTTTTTCGCTGACTTGGGTGAACGGGTGCAGGCGATGGATTTCTCCGCAGGCATGCTGGCGAAGGCCAAGGAGAATTTTAGGGAAATCTCCAATGTCACTTTTTCGGTGGCTGATATCACCAAGCGCTGGCCGTGCGCTGAGCGCTCGGCTGGCCTGGTCAGTTGCAATCTGGTTCTAGAGCATGTGAACGAGCTTTCGCCGGTCTTTGCCGAAGCCGCTCGCGCCCTGATTCCTGGAGGATGGTTCTTCGTCTGTGAATTGCATCCGTTCCGGCAATACCAGGGCACAGTCGCGAACTTTTCCCGAGGTGAGCAGAAGACCCAGATACCCGCCTTCGTGCATCACATCTCAGAATTCGTGAAGGCGGCCCAGAGCTGCGGGTTCACCGTAAAGCGACTTGAGGAATGGTGGCATGAGAAGGATGAAGGGAAGCCGCCAAGGTTGGTGTCGTTTTTGTTTGAAAAAGGATAATTGGGGCGATAGATGTATAGTGATTCGGCCAAAGGAATGACCCGGGAGCAAAAAACCAATCAATGCGTAAAACCAAATTCTTTCGATTTCTGCTTCCGATGCCATGTGCGATGATGAGTTGGTATTGCGTCGGCAAGGCTGCAGATATCCTTGCTGGTAAACCTAGTGACGGAGTCGGCCCAAGTTTCAGCAAAAGCATGGATATTGCAGCCATCGTTCTCCTGCTCATTATCGGTTCCCTGCTTCAACTCGTCATTGGTCGTCCCGTTGTCCGTCGCCTTTCGCGACGTCAGGCTGCCTTGAAAGATTATTGCAAAGCTGGCTTCCTGATTGGCCTGGCACTGCTCGCATTGATTGCTGGATTATTGGCCTTAGGCAGACCTGATATGGCAGAAGTTCTGTCCGCACCTGTGCTCATGGCGGCATCTGTAGTCGTCGCGTCTCTTGTCTTGTCCTATGGCGCTGCTGGAACCGTCGAGCGACACGAAATGGGAAAGACCTTAAAGCACAATCCATGACGAGTATCCAAAAAAACACTGCCCGGCCAAATCGCAGTGAATCCGAAAAATCCATCGGAATGATAAGCTCCAACCAGATCAGGTGAGTGAAAGTCGCTTTGCTGTGCGATCGGCTCGAGCGGTTAGTTTGATTATTAGTTCAAAACACATGAATAAGCTCCTAGCACTCCTCATGATAGTCTTCGCATGCAGCCCATTATGGGCCAAGGAGGTTTTCACCGGTGAGGTATTGAACGCGCCCTTCACTATCCATGGCAGATTGAGTAATTACAACGGCAGCGCAAATATGCGCATCTGGATCATTGGCAGCAAACGCATGCTTTATGCTGCCGGGGAGAGTCCTGCGCTGGAAAGGATAAACCAGTTTTTCGGCGATGGTGGCGGCTGGTTTTCGTGCGACATCTATGGGGACTTCACTGTCGAACCCCTGGTTCCCGACACCAAGGGATCTATGCGACCGGTCCGCATTCTTGAGGTAAAGAACCTGGTGATCACACGCGAGGGCAAGGTCGTGTCGAAGAGGAAGACGTTGTGAAAGGCTTGCCAGTATTGGTCGATGCTCGTTAGCATCAAACTACAAGACGCATATGAATACACCACCAACATTACCGCCACCCCCCATGGTAACTCCGTCGCAACCAAGGAGTTCATTTCCTAAACAGGCAGCGGCGTTCAGCCTGTTTGCACCGCTTGTTTCATTCAGCATCGGCATTTTTGTACAGCCGCAGGTTCGGGGCATCCGACTGGCAATGATGGTCTTCGGATTGCTTCAAATGCTGATGATTATCTCAGGGCTTGTTCTTGGGATTATAGCACTGATCGCCACGAAGCGGCATGGACGAGAAGGAATTTTCGGCAAGGCCATAACGGGCACTTGCATCAATGGATTGCTGGTTTTGGTAATGCTTCTCTGCATCCCTGGCTTGATGAAGGCGGTTGAGAGGGCAAAGGCATTGCAAAAACAAAGAATGGAACAGGGACAGCAATAATGAAGCGCAAGCTCCATTGACGGACTGGAACTTTCATCCAGCCCGGCAGGTAAATGTGCCGGACTTGAAGCAAACAAATCGATTCGGTGAAGATTGTTCAGCTTCAGTGTTGCATCGATGGAAGTGCGTTCGAGGAGCGGAAATCTTTGCTCGACGGGATGGCTGATTTTTTGAGTAGAAGCTGATTACGCATTATGCCAAATCAAGAATGGTATGCAGTTCGGAGCATCTTCAGATCTGACCGGCTGATGGATGGCAAGCCTGGGCGACTGTTTGAGGAACGAGTGGTCATTTTTCTCGCGTCGAGCCACGAAGAGGCATTGGCCAAGGGCCAGGCAGAAGCCAAGCAATATGCCGAAAGTTGGCAAGAGCGACAGCCAAAGCTGCTCGCCCACATGGTAGCCTTCAGTATGATGGAACCTGAGTTGCGCGAAGGTGAGGAGGTTTGGTCGTGTTTGCGTGAGCTAGAGATATCTGATGAAGGCTTTTTGGATCTAGTTTATGCAGGCGAGATGTTGGGATTGCGACATCTGGAGAAGGGAGAGATATCTGAATAAATTATTTCGTTTTCATGCGGGCGCGGTTTTGCCCAGGGTCGTAGGCGGCGCATAAAGATGAGATTGTCTCAGTAAACACGGCTTCATTGACCGGAAAGACATGATCGCTTCGATATTGACGTGTTGATTTCAGCATGGCTGAGTTCTCGGCGAAAGGTGGCGCTACACGTCATGAACAACCAAACAAAGCAAATACTGACCCGTTGGCAAGCTCTCAAAAATGGTGATGGGCTTGGACGTGCGACCACCATGGCTCGCGGGCTTTGGATTATCGGTCTTGGTCTGTGCGTCTTTGTCATCTTCGGAATTATTTATCGTCTGCATCTCGTCGCTGTCGCCATACCCGCAGCGGCGCTCGGGTGGATCGTCGCTGAACGGAACGCACTTCTCGCGCGATCGGTTCAGTGGCCAATACTCACCGCATATATTGATTGGAAGCGAGTCGAGGCGGATTTGAACAAAAAATGACAAAACCGCCTGAGTTTTCCCCACTTCATTTATTATCCGCTGACCATGCTGCGTTCACTACCATTATTGTTTTTCCTGCTGTTTCTTAGTTCGTGTGCTACCACTCATGAGCACCAGGGCAGCAAAATTAATGCGAATCAGATTTCTGAGCTGGTCGAGCAACTCGTTTCACCTATAGGACCTCCGCCGCCGGAGATCACCGACTATCAAGGCGGCAAGGAGGACATGCAAAAGCTGAACGCTTACCTCAAGGCGCTTTTCGAGGGGTACGAGCATCCTCAGGTCGCCAAAGCCAGAGCCAGGCTGATTGCGATGGGAACTCCTACTTTTCCGGAATTGATCAAGCATTTACAAGACAAGCGCTATTCCTACACCTTTTGCACTGCGGACTGGGTAGACTATTCCGTTGGTCAAACCGTGGGCCAGATCATGGCAGAAGTGGTGGGAGGAAGGTTCAGACCGTACGGCTATAAAGGGCGCCGCAACCCGCACGGCTCGAATGGGCAGCCTTCATTTGGGGAAATGTTATACGAGTTTGGTGTGAAGAGTTATGCTGAGCATGCGCAAGGGATGACCAGAGATGCCGTGGAGAAAGAGTATGTCCTTTGGTACATGGCAAAGGAGAAGGAGCACGGATTTACTGATGTACAGCAGGAGCAAAAATTTCTGGGCCCCTGCCTAAAGAGATTGTCGGAACTATGAGGCGTCCTTACTTTGTAAATGTGGACCTGTGTCTCAAGTCCAAATCGACGCTACGTACGCTCGCTCGTGAGCTGGGTAACAAGGTCATGGTGATGTTTTCCGGTCGGATCAAGGGACATCATTGTCTTTTTGTCGAAATTGCCGGCACGAGAAAGGGACCGAACAAGGCGATTGCAGCATTGTGTGAGTTGATTGAAGGGTTGTCGCCGGCAGGAATGCGTGTGTGGAAGGCGGCACAAAGCAAAAAGTTTGATGTGGGATATGAGGCGCGATTGTCGTCACAACCAAGCAACTCCATTAAGTTGCGTCCAAGCACGGTTCGCCGGCTGGCGAGTTTGGGAGCGAGTTTGGCTGTGACGTTTTATCGCGAGGAGAAAGAGGAAGCCAGTGACTCCGCGAAAAGTCCCGATGTTTACGCAAAACAAAAACGAAGGTAACCCAAGGGCTGGACCGCCACCGACGATTGCGTTAAAAGGCTTGGGTATGGCACAGAAAACCGACCAGAAGAAGCTGCTTGCTGAGTTTGACCTGGTGTTCCTTTCCAAAGGTCCGGGCGAACATGGATGGATTGGACAGTTCTACCGTTGTCCCTTGTGCGGCTATTACGCCGATCGCAACAAGTATGATATTTGCGAGTGTGGCAACATATGCATTGATGTGGATTATTGCCGGGTCTCGGTGTCCAAGACGCCGGAGTCGGAGATCGAAGTTTATAACGCGACGAAAAAAATTAAATAAGCTTTTTAATGCGCACTTGGTCCCCAAGGGGACATCACGATACGCCAAGCCACAAACATTATGCCAAGATTTCACGTGCGGGAAGCGTTTGAGTTGCCGGAACGGCAGTAGAAGGTGAAATTCGCAAGGGCATGTTGGTTAGCATTCCTTTCAATTCTTCTCTCACGATGACCGCGCTTATCCAGAGCATTGAATTTGCACTCCATCCCGGCGGCGGCGAGGACATGTGCCTTTGTATCGAGTGGGAGCCAGGGTTGTTGGAAATTCTGCGCGGCTTGGATAGTGGTGATGAGGTCTTTGAAGTCACGACAGATGGCCCAGATTAAGCGAATAAAGTTTTTCAGGCAAAAAGGCTGATTCAATCCAGAATTGCTAATCAGGCCAAACCGGGTATATTGCTGGTAGTCATTCAACCCTCAACCCCCAAATACCTATGTACTTTGGTGTCGACTACTATCCGGAGCATTGGATCTACCCGTACGCAGGCACGCCTGAAGAGCCGGAGGCGTGTTGGAAAAATGATGCCGAGCTGATGGTCGGCGCAGGCGTCAACGTCGTCCGCATGGGCGAATTCACCTGGGGCTTGTGCGAGCCCGAGGAGGGCAAATACAAATTCGACTGGCTCAAACGGGCCATGGATGTCATGGGCAAGGCCGGCATCAAGGTGGTACTCGGCACGCCAACGGCAGCGCCACCAGTTTGGATGGCGAAGAAATATCCCGAAATCCTTCCGCTGGATGAAAAAGGAATTGCGTTTAGTGCGGGCACGCGGCGGGCGTGCTGCCTGAACAGCGACGTTTACTGGGACTTTTCACGCAAGATCGTTCGCGAAATGGCAACCGCTCTCGGCAATCATCCGCAACTGATCGGCTGGCAGATCGATAACGGCCTGGGCGGACATAACACGGAATGTTCGTATAATGAACAAACCCGACGCGATTGGCATGGCTGGTTGAAGGCCAAGTACGAAACGGTTGAGCGGCTGAACCAGTTTCTCGGAACGGCGCATTGGTGCCAGATGTACTCGGATTGGGATCATGTGCCGATGCCGATGCATGCGCCTACGCATCACAATCCGGCATTGATGCTGGATTGGGCGCGGTTCAACAGCGATACGATTGTGGCCTTTGTCAAGATGCAGGCGGATATCCTGCACGAGCTAAGCCAGGGCCGCCCCGTTACTTCGAATCTTCGCGCGCTACGGAGGAAGTTCGATCACTTTGACGTGGCGCATGTGTTGGACTTCGTCTCGATCGACAGCAACGCGACAATCAAGTCGAAGTCGTCGGAACTCGCGTGTGAGTTGGACATGTTGCGTTCGCTGAAGAAGACAGATATTCGCACGCCGGACGGTGACACCGGTTTCTGGGTGATCGAACAGAAGGCCGGGCATGTGAACTGGCAGGAGGTGAATTCATTGCTGCGGCCTGAGGTGGTGCGGTTGTTTACATACCAATGCATTTCCCGCGGGGCTTGTGGCATTCTTTATTTTCGTTGGCGTCAACCGCGCATGGGAACGGAGAAGTTTTATGGCGCGATTCTCTCGCACAATGGCCGGAAGGATGGCCGCACTTACAAGGAGATTGCCCAAATCGGCGAGGAGTTGAAGTTCCTCGCTCCCACGCTCAAGGATACCCAGGTGGCGGCGGATGTCTGCATCCTGTACAGCCATGAAAACGATTGGTCGACACAATACGGCCCGCAGCCGACCAGGCATTTTAATCTGCGCGATCACGTGCAATTGTTTTACAACGGACTGCATCACCGGAATATTCCGGTCGATTTCGCGCGGCCAACGGAGGATCTTTCGAAATATAAGCTGGTGATTGCGCCCTCACTTCAACTCCTGGCGGGAGGCGAGGCGGATCTCTTGAAGTTGTATGTCCAGAATGGCGGTACGTTGGTTGGCACATTCAACACGGGTCTGGTGGATGAACATCATATGGCCCCGGACGGCTGTTACCCGCATAACATGACGGATCTGTTCGGCCTGGAGGTGTCGGAATTCGATCCTCTGCCGCCGGATGAAGAGAATCATATGGCTTTCAAGGGCTCCTTTCCAACCTCACACATGCACATGGCCAGAGTTTGGTGTGATCTGATCGAGCCAAACGGATGTCAGATTCTGGCTACGTTCGCGAAGGATTTTTACTCCGGTCGTCCGGCGATAACGATGAATACGTTCGGCCTGGGTCGTGCCATTTACATTGGAACGATGAGTCATCAACATTTCTATGATGATTTGATCGTTTGGCTGCGGCAGCTTTGCAATATTCCACCGTTGCTGAAGGTACCGGATACGGTGGAGGTGAGCATGCGGCAGAAGGACAACACGCGGGTGTTTTTCCTGTTAAATCATCAGAACTCGCCGGTGCGAATACAGTTTTACAAACCGATGCACGACTTTCTGACGAGTTCCACCGTGGCGGGAAATTATGAGTTGCCACCGCATGGCGTGTTGGTTCTCGACGAACATCCGAAGAAGTAGCCCAAATTTTATTGAGAATGTCAGGACGGACGCATCTAAATGGGTTCTCCTCCAACAGAATGTTTGCCCCCAAACCATTTCTCTCGACAGGGAGTCCAATCATTTTTAAAAGACCCTTATTGCCCGTTTTCAATAAGGGTATTTTATTTTTCGTTATGCCAGTTCGTTTATTTATGTGGCTCAAGGCGATTTCCATTAGCGACGCATGGGCCGTGACAGGGTTTCGAAGTTGCGGCAATTAGCAAAATCTGGTGTTTTTACGCTGGATGGGCTGCTCAGAAGATGCTTTTAAACCAGTTGGAAAAGATTAATTTAGAGGCATGGCTCTGATTCCAAAGCCGTTTCGGAAGTATAAGCTCGGCCCGCCGAAAGGGGATGCGCGGCAGCGAATCCTCGCGCAATGGCGTGGGGTCGATTTCGCTCCGATTGAAAAGGGTCAGGCCATGCGGGCACGCAAGGCGTCTGAACTGTTGCCAAAAGTTCTGAAGGATATGCGACTGGACAATCACCGTTCGGACGCCGAGGTGGTGAAAGTCTGGAACAACTTGATTGATCCCATGATTGTTGCCCATGCGCAACCCACGGGCATTAACAAGGGAACCTTGTTTGTAAGCGTGGACAGCAGCGTCTGGTTGAATGAAATCGTTCGGTATCGACGCAAAGAAATCCTCGACCGCCTGCAGCACAGTTTTGGCAGGGACTTTATTACGAAGATCTCCTTTCGCGTTGGTTGAGTGAAATGCCGGGCGGAAATTCCTGACGGAAGACCCAAATACATTTCAACATTCGAACTAGGGCTCTTTCATACCGGTCATTTTATAAATCCTCATGATCTCCTCGGCAGAGAGCGCGCGGGAATAGATCCGGATATCGTCAATCAACCCGTTAAAATAACTGTGGGTTTTGGTGCATTTCGCGTCTTCAATCACCGCGCCTATGCCGAGAGGCACGGTGGTTTCCAGGAGAGTTATCGGAGGATCCATCCTTTCCGCCACAATCATCCCATTTACATACATTTGCCGCCGGCCGGAAGCCTGGTCGTAGACAGCCACAACATGATTCCACTTGTTCGTCGCCAAAACCTCAAATTTTGTCTCAAAATATTGGTAATGAAAATTCCATTGATTTTTCAAATCCGAGGTGCAGAAACGCAAACCCAGTTCGGGCAGGGTGTGCAATACAAACGAACGATTATTGTATTCGGCCGGCCACACTCCCCATTTTGAAATGATGACCTGCTGCTTATCCTGCCTGGGAAAAACCCATGTAGAGATGGAAAAGCTACCCTTTGGGCATAAGTCGGGACTGCTGGGAACTTCAATGAACTGATCGATGCCATTCAGATCGAAAGCCTGACCATATACGCCAGGTGCAAAACCAGGGTTGCCGTGCAAAATGGCATGGTGGCCACCGATCTTTTCTTCAGCAGTTCCATCAGCCGGCCACCAGTGGGTTAGGCCCGGCAAATCCGACAATGAAGTTCTCGCATCCGTAAGTCCGATGGTGCCAAGGAGGAGAATCAGCAGGAGGGCAGAGAATGACCATTGTGCTTCCTTCCTGTAGTGGGCAATGCTCAAAATCCGCTCCTTTATAGGCTCCGCTCTCTCCATGATTCCAACGATCCCGGGATTGGGGCTGGGTTGGGTAAATCGTTCCAACAGCTTTAAAAGAGTGCTGCCATAGGATTCCTTTTCTGCATCCTTGACATACGAAAGTACCAGACTGTCGCAAGCCAACTCACGTTCAACCCGCATCCGGGCCAGGGCAGCCCAAACCAGAGGATTGAACCAATGCAAGATTTGGGCCAGCGTCATAATCCAGTGGACCACCATGTCGTGGCGCTTGATATGGGCCAATTCATGCATGAATACGTGTTCCAGCTCCTCTGGATTAAGATCCGCGCTCATGCCTTTGGGGATGAGCAGACGTGGATGGAGAGCACCATAAAGAGCCGGAGTTTGCACTTCGTCGGTTTCAAGCAATCCGATTGGAAAACGGATTCCCATGCGGCGACGGCACTGGTCCAATAACTCCAGCGTCTCCGAGTCCGTAACCATTTTTGTTCGTCCGACCTTGGCAGCAAAGGCAAAATCCAATTGGACGATGCGGGATGTGAAAATTACGACCCCGGCCAGCCAAATGATAAAACATGCCCAAATAAATCTGCGACTTGAAGGGGGGCTTGATGACAGGCCGCCAGCAGGAGGCACAACCTCCTTTTCCATCCGACCAGCCATTTCGAGTGCGTGAGGAGTTACTCCGCGCGACGCAGGCTTGAAAGGCGAGTAATTAAAAACGGCAGAATGCTTGATCGGCGAAAAGTTGAACAAGCTTAGCGAACTGGGAAGGGAAACTGGCATCAGGAGACGTATGACAATAAGTATCCAGATGGCATGCCGCCACCGGGGAGAAAGTTGTTTTTTTATAACCAACTGGATCAAGGCTACGATAAAAATGAAAATCGCTGCCTCCATGGATGTTCTGATCAACCAAACAAAGAAATGGGCTAAAGCAGACGAATTCACGGCGTCAACGCAGGTTGGAAGTTGAGAATAGCCCCTTTGAAAAGCCAAATCTGCAACTGCAGTGGTGATGATCCGGCGGAATCGACGGTGATCTCCGCCAAAGCGTTATTCAGTAAATGGCAAATGCCGTGCACGGTACTTGATATCTTCGCAATTCAGAAAAAGAAAAGCCAGCCAATTTGGGGAAATGGCGATGAAAATTGACGTTGCGTGGCCGCGGACAACGCTTCATCACAGAGTTTCCTTTCGAGCGGGTTGATTCCTCTTCTGCCCCCAAAGTCGGGTTGCACCTGGGCTATTTGGCACGATGATTGGTTTGAGCATGGAAACACTGGTATCCGAGCTGTGGTTGCCACAAAAACGCGAGAGGGTTTTTTCTTTCTTTGCGAACGCGAAAAATCTGCAAACGATCACACCGCCATGGCTGGATTTTCAAATTGCAAACGCAGGCCCGATCGAAATGAAGGTCGGTGCCTATATCCAATATCGGCTGAAAGTGCATGGAATCCCGTTGGGCTGGACGAGCGAGATTACGGCATGGAATCCGCCCTCTCGATTTGTTGATGAACAGCGGAACGGCCCCTATCGCACGTGGATACATGAGCACACCTTCGAAGAGAAGGACGGTGGCACACTGATCAGGGATAACGTGCAGTATGCCGCGCCCGGAGGAAAACTGATTGAATGGTTGTTTGTCGGTCGTGAGGTGAAGAGAATCTTCGATTTCAGGAGTAAAAAACTGCGTGAGTTGTTCGGTAACTCATGAGGGAAAGCTGTTTGGCGCTCATTCAGCTGCAAATGCAGCGCGAACAGCCTTCGATAGTATCAGCCCTGAGATCCATTTCTGCCATGAGGAGGACGCCCGGTCAATTCGCGTGCAGTACGCGTTCAGCCCGGGGCATTCCGGTCCACAACTTGCAGGCAGAAATCAAGGCACTACTACTATGCGCCCACCAAAAGGATTTACTTCTGCTTCTGTTTCAGCATCTTCCTCAACTCTTCGAGGTCTGAGGAGGATAACTTTTGCTTGTCCACAAAGTGCATTAATAACGGCTTCACCGACCCGCCAAAGACGCGGGAAAGAAAAGATTCGCTCTCTACCTGCACGGAATCCGCTTCCGACACCGTCGCGAAGTAAAGATAGTGGTTTTTATCCTTTTGTATCCCGACCGCCTTTTTCTTATGCAGGCGGCTAAGCAATGTTTTGATGGTATTGGGATGCCAGTCTTCATCTGACAGTGCCTCAATAATTTGTGATGCCGGTTGTGGCGGCATACCCCAGATGACTTTCATCACCTTCCATTCTGATTCAGATATGGCTGGAACTTTCGTCATATTTACCTTTTGCAGCTTATCATTATTCATTAACTACACAGGTAGTTCGATAATGCAAGCAAAATATAAGTTTGCTGCTCGTTATGTTTACTTAACGCGGTTCAGGCTCAATGTTGAGCCGACCCGCCCTTTCCAGACGGAGAATCTCTGCGGTGTAACCCTGCCGAAACGTGGGATATTTGAATTGATAGCCTAATTCCATTTTCAATCTGCGGTTTTGCACTTTTTTATTCGTTAATCCGCGCTTTCGTGCCGCATTTTCTTCTTCCGTTGCGAATGGCGGCGGCCATTTACCCAATGCCTCAGCCAGCCATTGAAAAAAATGCAACTGTGTAACCGGTTCATCGTCGACTACATTATAAACTTCACCACTTCGCCCATTTTTCAATGCCGCAATGATGATGCCGACCAGGTCATCCCGATGAATCATGTTAATGATCCGTTCGCCTTTTCCGGCAATCCTGGCTTCGTTCTTAAGATACTGCTGAAAGAGATGTCCGCGCTCTGGCCCGTAGATACCTGCAACCCTAAGAATCACCGCTGGAAGTTTTCTGAGTTGAGCGGCTTCCATCAAAACCTTCTCGGTTTCAACCAAAACCTTGCTGGTTTCGCTGGACGGCTCAACTGGACTGGTTTCTTTTACAGAAGAACCGTCCGTTTGTCCATACACACTTGTGCTGCTTGTATAAACAAATTTTTTGGGTGGAGTCAAGGCAAGCCAGTCGATCAGGTTACGGGTGCCTTGCAGATATACCTGCTGGTATTCCTCCACCCCGCCCTTCGTGGAAGAAACCATGTTCACCACCCAATCAAATGGCCCGGGTATCCTGGCAAGATCTTCCCTCTTTGTAATATCCCCGGCAAGCGATTGAATCCCTGCAGCTTTAACCTCGGCCTCACCTTCCGCACTTCGGCGTAACCCGAACACTTCATGCCCTTGTCGCACCAGCTCGGCACCTAACGGCAAACCGACGTAGCCACAACCCAAAATCAGCACACGCATGGCGACACTCTAGCATCACCGCGCAGTTGTGCTACTCCAAAAGCGGCTTAGTTGCAGCGGGTTAAATCGAATAATTACTCTTTGTGTGGTTTTGCAAGGGCGGTTATGTTGTGCGAGCGCTTCATGCCAACACAAGACACAATTTTAGATACCTCTCGTCGCGATAGTTCCTCGGCGTCAGTTCCACCATGCCCCGAACTTTTGGCGCCCGCTGGCGATTGGGAATGCGCCAAAGCGGCAGTCGAAAACGGTGCGGACGCGATTTATTTCGGGTTGGAACGCTTCAATGCCCGTATGCGGGCTCACAATTTTACCGAAGCCGACCTGCCAAAACTAATGGAGTTTCTCCACCTGCGCGGGGTGAAAGGCTACGTCACTTTTAACACGCTGGTTTTTGCCAACGAAATGGCCGATGCCGAACAATATCTGCGCTCGATTATTTCGGCCGGTGTCGACGCCGCCATTGTGCAGGATGTTGGGATTTGCCGGTTGATTCGCGAACTATCGCCTGACTTTCCAATCCACGGCTCCACCCAGATGACCATCACCAGCGCGGGTGGTGTGGAGTTTGCCCGCGATCTGGGATGTAATTTGGTGGTGCTCGCGCGGGAGTGTTCCATCAAGGAAATCGAAAAGATCCAGGCGGCACAAAGCGCGACGGAAACGAGTGCGGTTTCGGCTTTGCCCTTGGAGGTCTTTGTTCATGGAGCGTTATGCGTTGCTTATTCCGGCCAATGTTTAACCAGCGAATCCTTGGGGGGACGCTCAGCCAATCGCGGTGAATGTGCGCAGGCCTGCCGCATGCCTTATGAATTGGTATCAGATGGCAAAAACGTGCCGCTCGGCGACAAACGTTATCTGCTCAGCCCACAGGATTTGGCAGGATTGGAAGTATTGCCCGATTTGATTCGCACCGGCATGTCCTCGCTGAAGATCGAAGGCCGGTTGAAAGCGCCAGAGTATGTCGCCAATATCACCCGTGTCTATCGTCAAGCCTTGGACCGCGTTTACAAAGAGCTTATGGGTGGTGAGGCACCTGAGTCATCGCATGCCGCGAAATTAATGCAGCAAATCAACTCTGAATCCCGCTACAACCTCGAAATGGGGTTTTCGCGCGGCCTTTATACGGGATGGTTTCGCGGCATCAACAACCAGGAACTGGCGCACGCGCGATTTGGCAAGAAACGCGGGGTTTATCTTGGCGAAGTCGGCCGCATTCAGGGGGAACGAATCGCGTTGAAGCTGAAAGCACCGTTGAAGCCGGGTGATGGCGTGGTGTTCGATGCCGGGCATCCCGACCAGGACGAGGAAGGCGGGCGCGTTTATACCGTGGACGTTCGCGGCCAGGAATCGCTGATAGGTTTTGGTCATGGCGATGTGAATTTTCGCCGTGTGCACATTGGCGACAAACTCTGGAAAACCAACGACCCGGAACTGGATCGCAAGCTGCGCCAGAGCTTTGAAGGCGAGAAGCCGCAGTTTCAGCGCCCGATTTCATTTGAGGTTCATGGACTGGCTGGAAAACCGATGACGCTCATTGTTCGTGATGAGGTGGGCAATGTCGTTAAGGCTGAATCCACGATGCCGATGGAAGTGGCGCAAAATCAACCACTCAGCACAGAACGATTGCGTGAACAACTTGGTCGACTGGGAGGCACACCGTTCGTATTGGGCGAGCTGAAAAATCATTTATCCGGCTCAGTGATGTTGCCAGTGAGCGAGTTGAACAAGCTGCGTCGCGAAGTGGTAATAGAATTGGAGCGACTGCGCGTGCAACCGAAGCGCTGGACTCTCAACGCAGTCACTGAAGCAGCCGCAAACCTGAGTCTGCCAGATCAGTCGTCCCGGGCCGGCAACACGGATAAGACTTCAGAGTTAATCGTGCTCGCGCGCAACCTGGAGCAACTGGATGCAGCATTGAAATGTGGTGTGCAGACGCTTTATTGCGAGTTTGAAGATCCGAAAAAGTATCGCGAAGCAGTGTCGCTGGTGCATTGCGCCAGTGGCTGTGCTGCACCGAATCGAACAATCTGGGTCGCTCCGCCGCGCATCTTCAAGATGGGCGAAGAGTGGATCATGAAGATTGTCCGCTCCAGCAATGCTGATGGCTATTTGGTGCGCAATTACGATCATTTGAATTACTTTGCGGATTGCCGGCGCACTGGCGATTTCTCGCTCAACATTGCCAATCGTCTCACCGCGGATTATTTCAAGAATCGTTTTGGACTGGAGCGAGTGACGGCGTCGTATGATTTGAACTTCACGCAGCTGGAAGCATTGTTGAAATCCGCCCCGCCGGAATGGTTTGAGATCACCATTCATCAACACATGCCGATGTTTCATATGGAGCATTGTGTGTTCTGCGCGTTTCTCTCTGAGGGCACCGATTACTCCAACTGTGGGCGTCCGTGCGATAAGCATGACGTAAAACTACGCGACCGCGTCGGCGCGGAGCATCCATTGAAGGCGGACGCGGGATGCCGCAATACGGTATTCAATTCACTCGCCCAGACAGGTGCGGAGTATGTAGCGCGTATGATGGCTCTAGGCGCGCGTCATTTCCGTATTGAATTTTTGAACGAAACACCGGAACAAGTGGTGCAGACCATCACCAAATATCGTCAGTTGTTGCGTGGCGAAATCGAAGGCGCACAATTGTATCGTGAATTGAAGCTGCTGAATCAACTTGGTGTGACGCGTGGGCAGATGGCAGGGTAATAGATTGTGGCTGTAACTTTTACCAACCTGCCACCGTCTTTTGAAAAATGCGATTTCTCCTCAGTTTGCTTTTGATGGCAGTCTTTTGTCTTTCAACAAAAGCAGCCAACAAACCAAACATCGTTTTCATCCTCGCAGATGATTTGGGCTACACCGACGTCGCATGCTACGGCAGCAAGTATTACGAGACGCCGAACATCGACAAATTGGCGAAGGACGGCATCAAGTTCACTGATGGTCATACCTGCGGGCCGAATTGTCAGCCAACACGTGCTTCACTGATGAGCGGCCAATATGGTCCGCGCACGGGTGTTTATACCGTTGGCAGTATTGATCGCTTCGCATGGCAAACGCGTTCGCTGCATCCGGTGGAAAACGTGACCAAGCTGCCGCTGGATAAGATCACGCTGGCACAATCCCTCAAGAAGGCAGGCTATGCGACGGGCATGTTTGGCAAATGGCATTTGGGGGAAGACAAGGAACATCATCCGGCACAGCGTGGGTTTGACGAAGCCCTCGTGAGCATGGGGGTTCACTTTGACTTTGTAACCAATCCGAAGGTGGATTATCCCAAGGACGAATATCTGGCGGATTTCCTGACGGATAAGGCGCTGGATTTCATCAAACGGCACAAGGATGAACCTTTTTTCCTGTACCTTCCGCACTACGCCGTACACAAACCTCTGCAGGCAAAAAAGGAACTGATCCAGAAGTTTAGTGCCAAGCAGGGTGTAGATGGTCACCACAACCCCACTTATGCGGCGATGATTGCCAGCGTGGACGAGAGTGTGGGCCGCGTGGTGGCATTATTGGATGAATTGAAACTCTCCGATAACACGCTTGTGATTTTCTCAAGTGATAATGGCGGCGTGGGTGGCTACCAAAGGGAAGGCATCAAGAAAGCGGGTGATGTGACCGATAACAATCCGTTGCGCGGTGGGAAGGGGATGCTTTATGAGGGCGGGCATCGAGTGCCTTATATCTTCCGTTGGCCGGGCAAAATTCCGGCCGGGAAAGTGTGCGATCAGCCGATCATCAGCATCGATTTGTATCCGACGTTGCTGGAGCTGGCAGGAGCCAAAGCCCCGGAAAAATATCCACTGGATGGCACGAGTTATTTAAAAGTGCTGAAAAGTGGTGGCATGAAGAAGCTGAATCGTGATGCCATATATTGGCATTTTCCCGGTTATTTGGGGGCGGGCGCGGACACGTGGAGGACCCTGCCTGTCGGCGTGGTTCGCTGTGGCGATTGGAAATTGATGGAGTTTTTCGAGGATCATCGTCTGGAGCTTTACAACTTGCGTGAGGATCTCGGCGAGACAAACAATCTTGCCGCGAAGATGCCGGAGAAGGCCCAGGAACTGGAAAAGAAGTTGGTTGCCTGGCAAAAAGAGGTCCAGGCACCGATGCCAACTGCCATAACCGAGAAGGACAAGGTTGGCAGGAAAAAGAAGAAGAAAGCTGCGGGCGATGACGAATAGTGTTCGCTCGCTACGAACATAACCCAAGGCAACTCGTGACCCGGTGATGGTTCTTTCACAAGGTTAAGCTTGAGTTTTTTCAAGTGAACGCAATTCTTGGAGAGCAATCAAATAATCGGGATGCGCAAAAAAGTCTTCATCACAGATTACGTGGGCCTGTCCACGAAGCTCGAGACACTCGCGCTGGCCTTCGTTATTTCCGATCGATATGGCCATGATGTGTGTCTCGACTGGCCGGAGCTGAAGTCGTTCAACGTGGCTGGTGCGCGCAAGGAGGGGCTGGGTTTGACTGGCAGAATCGGGGCACTGCGGCTTCGCAATTATTCTGACGAGCTTTTCTCCCGCATCAAGGATCATAATAAAGTCATTTTACGTACTCATAACGGGCCAGCCCACCTTTTGGAACGTGTCTATATACCAACCGCTAAAAGAGTGAAATTACGCCCTGATTTGGTTGCGGCCATACGCACCACTTTTTCGCGTTATGCTAATCGACCCGTCGTGGGCGTGCATATTCGTCGTGGCGATTTTCAACTCGTCGACGATGGAACTTTCGATGTCAATCGACACGAGTGGCCAGCGACACCAACCTGGTGGTATGAGCATGTCATGGGCAAAATAGCCGCTGCTCATAAGGATGTGGCGTTTTATGTGTCCTGCACGGGTGACCTGGATGCCTTCGACAGTTTGAAGAAGAACTTTGATGTCTTCGAAGTGCCAACCACCTCTCTCTACAGCTACAAGGGACCAGACCATGATTCCAAATGCGATCCGGCAGCCGATCTTTTTGCGCTCGGATGTTGCAGCGTGCTGGTGGCCTCAGCCTGCTCGACCTTCTCACACTATGCGGCGAATGCCTTGGGCGGGCCCACGACCTGCCTGATTCCACCGCCAACGATGACGAAGGACAACCCGGGCTTTGGCAAACTAAATATGTATGGGAAAGGCGCAGCCCTGTGGTGCCAATTCTGTCGTGAAGGTTTGAACACAGTCGCCGTGAATACACCGGCCGATATCCCTGAACCAACGCCAGCTTCATGCGACTGGCTTTGAGCTGATATGAACTCATTTCCAATATTGAAAACAGAGCGCCTCACCCTGCGGGAAATTATTCCTGAAGATGTGCCGGAGGTGTTTAACATCTTCTCCCATCCCGAGGTGATGCGATACTACGATATGGAAGCACTCACAGAGCCGCATCAGGCACTGGAGGTGATAGCCAGGTTCACGGATCGATATCACAAGGAAGTGGGAATTCGCTGGGGAATTACCTTGAAGCATTCTGGAGAGGTGATCGGCACCTGCGGTCTGGTTCGGAAGCCGCATAATCGCTCAGCAGTTTTGGGTTATGATCTGGCAGCTGAATTCTGGGGACAGGGCATTATGACAGAGGCGTTGAGGCCTCTGCTGACGTACGCCTTCGATCGAGAAGTGAATCGCATTGAAGCCATGACGCACACACAAAATACAGCTTCTCAAAAAGTGCTGACGAAGCTGGGCTTCCGGACGGAAGGCATTTTGCGGGATTACTTTTATTTCAAAGGCGAATTCTTCGATTTACAATGCTTTTCACTGCTGAAAAAGGACTTCGAAATATAATTCTTCCACTCCGGTTATTTCGTTTGCTCTTTTGTTAAAAATCCAGAATTGCGCAGCCATTGTTCCGCGAGCATGGGCCAATGGGTGACGGGCTTATCCGTGGGCCGCATGCCGTAGCCATGACCGCCCACAGGATAAATGTGCAACTCCATCGGCACTTTGGACTTCTTGAGAGCCATGGCATAAGCCAGGCTGCACTCCACCTTCACCGCATCATCTTCGGTTTGGAGAATGAACGCAGGAGGCGTGTTGCTCGTGACGCAAACCTCCGCGGCAAGCTGGTACGGGTCTTCTTTGGCGGTCAGATAAGCGGGATAAACCAGCAGGGTGAAGTCGGGGCGGCAACTGACTTCATCGGCAGCATCAATCGTATCGTAAGTGCGCTTTAGATAATTGTTGCTCGCGGTCGCAGACAGATGACCACCCGCGGAGAAACCGAGAATGCCGATGTGTTTGGGATTCAAATTCCATTCCTTCGCGTGCGAACGAATAATACCAAGAGCACGTTGAGCATCCTGTAAAGGCGCTGCATATCGCTCCTGGCCAGCGCGGACGGGAACACGATATTTTAGCAGTGCAGCGGTCACCCCAAGGGAGTTAAGCCATTCGCAGACTTCGGAGCCTTCGAGATCCAATGCCAAAATGCGGTAGCCACCGCCTGGACAGACCACGACCGCAGCACCGGTGTCCTTCTCTTTGGATGGCCGATAAACTGTAAGCGTGGGATTGGAGACGTTCCCCAACCGGATGACAGGCTTTCCCGCCACCAAGCCTTCGTTCGGCTTCGATGCATCCTTTTCCTCACCAATGTTTCCTTGCTCACCCGGAGCGCCTTTGGGCCAGAGCTGGATGACTTCGGGGGCATCCGCGCCAGAAACTCGCAAACAACAGATGGAAGCCAGGAGAACGATGGCAACAAACCGGGAGGAATTCATGAATGAGTGGAAACCCAAATGCGAAGGTAGTGCAACAGAAAAGTGATACTTCAACGATGCAAGGAATTAAGGATGGCCATTCCTTAATCAGAAAGACTTTTATTTCCGTGCCCGCCGCGACAGCCGCCAGCCTGCGAGCGGCCAGCCAACGAAAATGAGGAAAGCGTAAACAACTTCCAGCCCCCGGTCCGGCCGTTATGGAATTCGATGTAGCTGAAACACAGGCCGGCAAAAAACACCAACCACAGGAAACCCCAAGCCCCGGAAGGGAAGTCACCTTTGCGATTCGTGAGTTTTTGATCCGCCATTGCTTTTCTAGGTATGTATTTAAGCCTTGATTGTCAATCGCCATGGATTTGATTAGGCACCACCGGAACGTCGGGACCGCCTTGGCCACGAGTTGGTGCGGGAAGAATCCAACTTGTTCCGGCTGGAGCGCAGCCAAGGGCCGGGCAAATGGACATTGGTAAAAGTTGTCGGTTAGGCTTCGTGCCGGGTGATTGGCAACAGCAAGAACAAAATAAACCGGGCGTTCGGCATAACCACCAGCTTGATGCGTTAGGTTGGTTCATTTGGCTAATACATGTATTACACAAAATTTGTCAAGTTACATATTGCATTCGCAAACTGCATTCGTTTAAATCCCCCACATACATTTCGGAGTGTTTCTTAAACTCCGGCTTCCCAAAGAGTGCTACAAGCGGGAGAAATGTATTCGGATCCCGACAAATTATCTATTGATGTTTTGCACGGGTTTACGAAACGAAGTTGCGAATTGCGTTAAGTAGGTTCCAGTCACACGTTCCAGTCACACGTTCCAGTCACAAGCAGGTTCCAGTCACAAAGCCGTAAGACCGCTGTCCAAATCAGGCTTTTAAAATTTGTTATCTGACTCAGATACGCATTCTCGTGTCGTTATGATCAACCGATTTTCTAAACGTGAAAAAGAAGGTGGAACCCCAATAAACCTTTGCCCTCTACGGGCCAATATCAATATTTGGACAGCAATAGGGCCGTAATGATGACATGCAAACGCCCATGCAAACCTAATCATCAAATCCACAACCTAAAAACGATAGTAGAAAAACCCTATGAATCCACAAAAAGGATCAATTAGTTCACTCCTCACGGGGCTAGCCATCATGATGGCGGCCGTATCCGTCTCTCCCAATGCGCGCGCCAATGTTTACGCGACAAACATCAAATTGAACGGGGCATTGTCCAATGCCAACGTAGCTCAAGGCTCAGGTGTCACCATCAGCTATATCCTGAATGAGCCTGCGACCTTGGGGACCACCCTCAAGATCATGTCCGGGGCCACTGTAGTGCGCACCTACAGTTTTGCGTCGGGCAGCGCCGGCGCACTTCTGGGTATGAACACTGTAAGCTGGGATGGCAAGAATACGGGCGGGAGCAGCGTGGCCGCCGGGGCCTATTCCGTCAGCATCACCGCGGCGGCCAGTGGTTTCACGAATTGGACCCAGACCAGCATTGACTCGAGCAACACAGCGGCCGTTTTTCCTCACGGTATCGCAGTTGATAACAATACCAACAGCCCGTATTATGGACGCATCGTGTTGGGTAACTCAACTAGTGCCACACAACACGGCGTCGCACAACTGACTGGCCTATACAAAATGAACGCAGACGGGTCTCCTGCTGACGAAGGATCCTTCGGCTATGCGGGATATACCACGAACGATTCAGGCAATGTTGACATCGGACAAATGTCCAGGCTCGGAGAAAACGGGTTCCACAACAACCTTAGTCCCTATACCGTAAGAATCGGGGAAGACGATAGAATCTACTTTTCTGATAATAGCGCTGCGGGCGCAGTCATTGCTTGCGACATCCTTGCGACAACGAATCAGCTGGTGATCAATGAAGGTTCCGGCAACGCTGGCACCGGCCTTGCACCCAGCGGTGGATATCCCAACTCCCCGAATAATTATAGCCAATGTCCGCTGGGAGGCCTTCTGGATCAATCCGGCTGGGGTGTCCGAGTATTCGATGTTACCGGCACTACCACCACTAACGCGGCGGTCTGGCTTGATGACTATGGTGATTACCACTCCTGGGGTATTTGGATGTTCCACATGACCAACGGCGCAGCTGATCCGGCTGACAATGTAGGAACGCAGGCCGTGGCAACCGGCGGAGACGTTGGCCTCGTAGTTGGGTCTGGTGTCACCGTTGACAACAATCTTGACATTTTCGTTTCTCAAAATCGCTCTGGTGTCGCTGCTTTCGACAACAGAAGCTTTCTTTTCACCAATTGGAATGGTGGCACCCTTCCTCCTGAAGGCCAAGGCTCTGCCTTTGCAGAACTTACAGGATCGGCTTGGGCCGTTGGAAGCCTGGATAATTCGCTTTGCAGCATTTCCGACACTGTCATCAACTCCCGAATAAACCCCACAATGGTGGCCCTTCCCATGTTTGCTGGCCAAGCCGGCACAACCTCAGGTGGCATCCGTTTGCTCAACACTGCGGATGGTTCTGTCTTGACTGTCACGAATGATACCGGGATCACTCAGACATTAACCAATCTTGATTATCCCAATCAATATAGCTGCGCGGCTTGGGACAATGTTGGCAACCTCTATGGGGCCTCCACAACAACCAATTATTGGCGCGTCTGGTCGCCGCCCGGAACCAACCAGGCCACCACCGTGGCTGTGGAAACGATCAATGTGATCATTCCAACTGTGATCACAAAGATCACCGTGAGCGGCAGCACTGTTACAATTAACTTCACCGCGCCTGACGGTTTGGCGACTGCCTTTACTCTTTTAGGCTCTTCAACGGTCGCTCCAGCGAGCGGTTATTTGCCAGTGAGCGGCGCGACCATCACCCGGCTTAGCGCCGGTTTATTTCAGGCAACTGCAAGCACAAGCGGTTCAACTCAGTTTTATCGCATTCAGAAGTAATTCGACCTGCCTGGAGTCGGCTTTTCAAAGGGGCATCCGTACCGGCGGATGCCCCGCTTTGGTTGCTTCCACATCGAAAATTTGAATGGCCCGATTCTTGTGCTATTATCGCTTGATACCCCTTTCTCCCTATGAAAAAGCCCTTGATGCCTTCTTTTGCTGAGACACGCCCTCTCTCAACGCGTTCTCGCCGTGGCTTTACCTTGATCGAACTGCTCGTCGTAATTGCCATTATTGCCATCCTGGCCGGGTTGCTGTTGCCGGCACTGGCGAGAGCGAAAATAAAAGCCCAGCAGATCAAGGATACCAGCAATTGCAAGCAATTGCAGCTCGGTTGGCAGATGTACCTGGGCGATTTCAATGAAATCATGCTTCCCAACGCGCCTGCCGGCTATCCGGCGAACTATACCTGGTGCAGTGGCTCAACCGAGGATTGGCAGATTGCGCCAGGCAACACCAACACCACTTTTTACACCTCTTCACTTCTGGCGCCTTACATGGCCAACCAGATTGCAGTGTATAAATGTCCCGGCGATACCCTGTCCGCGGTTAACGGCCCTCGACTACGCAGTTATTCCATGAACGGGCAAATGGGACAATACACTTTAAATCAACTCACTCCGGGAGGACTCACCTACGGCAACGGGTTGAAGATTTATTTGAAGGCCAACGACCTGACCTGCCCCACGCCCGCGATGGCCTTCATTTTTTGCGATGAGCACGGGGACAGCATTGAAGATGGCTGGTTCCAAATTAACAACGATGCCGCACAGAGTTGGGGGAATGTCCCTGGATCTTATCACGGCGGTACGTGCGGTTTTTCTTTTGCCGACGGCCATGCTGAACAGCATAAATGGCAAACTCCCAATATCCTCATACCCGTGAGGAAGACCGCGAGCACACTCGGGAATGTACCAGTAACTCCCCAGCATAACGTCGATTGGACCTGGTTCTTTCAACGCGCTGCCTGTCTGCCAAACCAATAAAAAAGGGCAATGTGTTAACGGGGCCTGCTGAGTAGCTTTAATTGGCCCTTGCACCCATTCTCCATGCCTCAAAGATGAGTATCCACGGGTTATCGGGAACGACACACCGAATGCCGCTGTAGAAATGACTCACTATTTGGCGCCCCTAATTGTGAATGGTCCACACTCGCCTTAGCCGATTCCATCAACTTCAGAAACCTCTCGGACCGCTTACTACCGGGATTTCCGGACGCAGAATAGTGGCTTCAACGGGCACGTGATGTCTTGGGCCGGTGACAATGCCCCTGCCTGAGTGGATGAAAAACTGGCGTGGCCCAATGGTAACATCCGATGTGCAATCACGCGCGGCAGTCAGGTGAACCGTGTATTTGTCGGAAGTGGCGGTTGAAATATTTTCCGGCAGATACCTGAAATTCGGAATGTAGTAGAAATATTTTTTATTCTTAAAAACCATGTGCGGCTGACGCCAGGTCACGGTCACCGGGGCTTTGGCATGAACAAAATCGTTCGGCTCAGTTACGACAAACACCAGGCAGTTATAGTTGGTCTTTTGCCAGCCTTCAGGAGCCCAATCCTGATTATTCCCCAAGCCGATGGCGTAGAAGGAGTTCAGGTTCACCGGGTGATCTCCCAGAGTGATGTCCAACCCAACCGCCTTATCAAATACTTCGCGGTTTCCCGGGGTGATTTGATTCAGGGCATCCTTTTGAAACGCACTCCAGAAGGCAGCGACCGTGGGATCCTCGGAATTATGCTCGGGAAACCAGATGGGAATTTTAAGATAGATCAAATCATTGGTCTTTTCCCGGCCCAGCACTTCATCCACATAATTGTAGGTGAAGACACCTTTGAACCGGGCCTCGTCCTGGCAAATGTTGATGGCGAGTTGCTCGGAGTTGATGTAGACGCGCCCGGTGGTTCCGGGAGGTGTTGGTTGGGCGTTTACCGGCGCGTTCACGGCCAGACAGACGAGCAATACCAAAGCGAATAAAGTGCGCATAATTGCGAGATCAATTTTTTAGCAATCCACTTTCCGGATTGCACACCTAACCCAGATTGAACAACCCTGGCCGAACCGTCAATGCTGAAGGTGCCAGGGCAACGGTCCGGTGACCAATCGGGAAACAAAGCCAATCAGACACTCCCCGCAAGGACTGAAAAAGCAGGACAAAATTTGCGCCTTCGCTCATAATACAGAAGATTTTCAAAATATTTTTGTCCAGGTGAGGCCTTGCTCACGACTCAGTAGATAACGAACACTATGAGCTATCAGGAGGAACAACTCTGCGAGCGAGCCAAGGCGGGTGACATGGCGGCGGCATCGGAACTCGTAACCCTTCATTACCAAAGGGTTTATGCATTCCTGCGCCGCCTGTGCGGGAATGACCAGGACGCGGAGGATTTGACCCAGAAAACCTTTGCCAGAGTTTGGACCTCGCTCGCCTCCTTTCGCGGACGCTCCTCCTTTTCCACCTGGGTGCATGGCATTGCTTACCACGTCTGTATCGATGCGCGGAGGAAGCGGAATCACCTCGATACCATGACGGAGGAATGGTGGGAAACGTGCGTGGCGGAGGGACCGAGTCCATTGGAAAACACCGCTGAGCGGGAAATGGCGACGCAATTATACAGTTGGGTGGAAACACTGGAGAGCGGTGTTCGTGAAGTGGTGCATTTGCATTATTACCAGGGATTGTCGTTACAGGAAACCGCGGAGGTTTTGGGCATTGCCACGAGCACGGTGAAATATCGGCTGCGACAGGCATTGGAAACTCTCAAGGCCAAAACCGAGAAAATACCAACCAACTAAACATTTCAAAGCTTATGAACGAGGAACAGATCGAAAAGGTTTTACGGGCAGCGCCGCCGGTGAAGGTGCCCGCAGGATTACTGGAGAAGTTAAAGGGAGAGATTGCGCTTCCGCCGCAACAGAGTCGCAAGACTGAGAGCGTACCCATTGCCAACCATGGCTGGCTGAAGCTGTGGATTCCGGCGCTTTCCTTTGCGGCATTTTTTATCAGCTGTCTCGTGGTGGTCGGCGTCCAGACGAACACCTTGTCCGAGTTGAGGCGGGAGAACGACCGGTTGCGAACCGCGGCTCAAGGATTGGAAGCGCTGCGAACGCAGAATGTGGAATACCAGCGGCTTTATACTCAATCGCAGTCCATGGAGCAGTTGCGCAAGGACAATGCGGAGTTGCATCGGTTGAAGGAGGAGGTGGAGAAGTTGCGGGTGCAGGCTAGCGAGGTGGAGAAGTTGCAGGCGGAGAATCAGAAACTCCAGGCCATGAATGCAGCGGCCTCTCAACAGGCTGGAGCGGCGGCAGGCGGGAGCGATTTCTTTGCGGAAGCTGAAGCAAAGGCAGACTGTATTCACTGCATCAACAATCTGAAGCAGATAGGCCTTGCGGCCAGGATTTGGTCCAACGATCGCGGTGGCAATTTACCGTCGGTTTCGGATTTTCTCAGCATGACGAATGAGCTGGCTACGCCCAAAATTCTCATATGTCCTGCTGATAAATCACGGAAGACCCCCGACTGGTCGGATGTTGCGGCCGGAGGAATCAGCTATCGAATGAGTGCGCCCGGTGTAGATGAAGGCAATCCCAACGCTGTGTATGTAGAGTGTCCCCTCCACGGCAATATTTTGTTGGTTGATGGCAGTGTACAAAAGCTGGGAACCAACTATGCGAGCAAGTTGAAGATGGAGAACGGGAGAATGGTTCTCAGTCGTTAAAAGTCCATGAAAAAAGCTTTATCCATTGTAACAGTCCTCATTGCTGTCGCCTATATCGGTTATATGGCAATGAACCGGCATGCGATCTCGCAAGCCAGGGAGGAGCATACCTTTCTGGTGAATGAGAACCAGGAAGCGCAACGGCTCGTGGAGGAAAACAAAAGCATTCCACAATTGCGGGAACAGGTGGCAGGAGTGGATGTGCTGAGGAAAGAAAACGCAGAATTGCCGGGGTTGCGGAACGAGGCGCGGCAATTGCGGCGCAAAGTGGAGGAGCTGGACAAGCTGAAGAGTGAGAATCAGCGATTGCTCGCGACCCCAAAGCAAACTGGAAATGCGAAGGCCGGCGCGCCCATGCCGGAGGGTTTTATCAGCAGGGCTGCTTTGGTTGATGCGGGCATGAGCACTCCCGAAGCGACGGTGCAAACATTTTTCTGGGCTCTGACGCATGAAAATGCAGAGCGCGGTATGCAGTGTTTTCTACTCCTTCATCCGGGATCCAGTCCATCCGCCGCGGAGCAGGAGGAATTTCGACGCGCCATGAGAGATCAGCGGTTTCCAGGCTTTGCCATCGCGGAAAAGAAAGTCATGAATGATAATGAGGTGGAACTTGGAGTGCAGTCCACCGCCGGAGGAGTCGTGCAAAAGATGGTGCTAAAGAGGTCGGAGACTGGAGAGTGGAAACTCGAGCAGAGATTCTAGACTGGCGGGGAGCCAATAGGGTATGGATGCGTAGTGATACCTAAAAGCCACCTTCCAAACTGATACGAGCGGTTTAACTCAACCCGGCCTCGGGGCAATCCTCGATACGGTCGATTTTGTTTCCGGTGGAGAGGGAATGGTGCTGCCGAAATCGGTGGGGAGGTCTTCGGGTAATGGGGTTGTGAGGGCTTCGCGGTCGAAACGGCGGGAGGCGATGAATTGCTCCATTGGGCCGGTGTAGCCGGCCCCGGTCGTCCTCCATGCGCTTGATGAGAGTCTCGATGGCTTCGAAGCCAAAATCTTCCGCCCCCGCCCGCCAGCGCATTGAGCAACCAGGATCGAAGATCAAAATAACTTCCAAGACTCCGGTATCAGAGCCGCTTGTTGCGCTCAACAATGGACTGTTCTATTGTACGAGACAGAGTCAGTTTTCGGCTGGCAGTTTGTTCATCTTTGGCGGAGCAGGGAAAGCAGGCATTCGCCAAGAAGTTTTACTGATTTAAGTAAGGATCGGCTTTTTGGATCGTTACCTGGTTTCAGGGAGTGGCAGGAAAAGATTTCGAAAAGGAGTGCTTCCGAATGGCTCTAAAACACTCAGGTATCGTATGAGACTGAATTTAATTCTGCTTCTGGCGGCGGGTCTTTGTTGCGGACTCTTTGCACATCAGGCGCAGGGGCAGGCATCTCAACCAGTTGCCCAAGCCGCGCCCCCACCTTCAGCACCACCCCAGCGCAGCGCGGCTGACCTTGAAAAGCTCGTTGGTCCCATTGCGCTTTATCCGGATCCTCTCATCGCTGTGATGCTGCCCGCAGCGTGTTACCCACTGGAAATCGTGCAGGCTGCGCGCTTCGTGGCAAACACCAATAATGTTCCGAAAATCGATGAACAATCGTGGGATGATAACGTCAAGGCCGTGGCAAAGATTCCCGCGGCTTTGAAACAGATGAATGATGACCTCGACTGGACGTCGGAGCTGGGCCAGGCTTTCATGGATCAGCAAAAGGATGTCATGGACATGATTCAGACGCTTCGTAACAAGGCCGCGACAGCCGGAACGCTTCAAACCTCGCCGCAACAGACCGTCGTGGTAACGAACACCGTCGTCCCGGAAAACACTGGAACACAGGTCGTCTACGTGACCAACCAGGTCGTGCAGATTCAGCCATCCAATCCGGAGGTCATTTACGTACCGCAATACGTTCCCTCCACGGTTTATTATCCTCCTCCAACCTACGTGGCGAACCCGGTGGCGCCATTGGTTACATTCGGCATTGGCATGGCTGTGGGAGCGGCCATTAATAATGATTGTGATTGGGGACACGGCGGAATTTATGTGGGAGGTCATGGCTGGCACGGCGGCGGTGACGTCAATGTGAATCAAAACATTAACGTAAATAGAAATGTCAACAATACGGCAAATAGAAATGTAAATAACACGGTCAATCGCACCAAATGGCAACCGGATGCCAACCGGGTGCGAAGTTCCGGCGCGCCCGGAGCCGCACCCGGCTATCAATCACGTGAAGCGCGTGGATGGAATAATGCCAATGCGACGAGACCGGCTTCATACAATCAAGGAGCCGCAGCTCGGGCGAACCCGCAGACTACCCGCCCGGCACAAACTGCGCGGCAGAATGCATCACCCCCCGCCAGCCGTCCCAACCCTGCTCAACCGCGCGGGAACGCATCGGCTTCAAGGCCGACTCCGAGCTCAGGCCAGAGCGCGTTCAACGGTGTTAATTCTGGAGCTGCGGCGCGCGACACGAGTCAGCGTGGAGCAGCGAGCCGTGCTGGTGCCTCTGGAACTGCTGCCGGCGGTGGCGCTCGCACGGGCGGCAGGGGTGGAGGAGGAGGCAGGGGTGGAGGCGGCGGCGGAAGACGGTAGGATTCCACATTCAACTATCATGAAAAATTCAAGAAACCTTATGAATCGCTTGCTGAGCTTTCCTTTCTCGATGACCCGCGCGTGGGCCGGATTCAACGGCCATTTCCTCCGTTCGCTTGCAATCGGTCTGGCGATGGTTTTGATTGCTTCAAACTGCCTTGGCGCGACCGAAGCTCCCCGCACTTTTGCCAGTCCTGAGGAAGCAGTTACAGCACTTGCCAATGCGGTCGAATCCACAAACCGTGAAGCCATGCATGTGATATTTGGCTCCTCATGGACCAACCTCGTCAACCCCGATAAAGTGGAAGCCAGGAACGAATTCAATCGGTTTTCCAAAGCCCTCAATGAGTCCCATCATCTTGTGCCGCAGTCGAACACCAACCAAACATTGGAGGTCGGAAATGCGAACTGGCCGTTCCCGGTGCCGATCGTGCAGAAAGATGGCCGGTGGTATTATGACACGGATGCGGGAGTGGAGGAATTGAGCAATCGCCGCATCGGAGAGGACGAGCTCAAAACGCTTAAGGCCGTGCGTGCGTATGTTGAGGCCCAGCGCGAATACGCGAGCCTCGACCATGATGGTAGCGGGGTATTGAAGTACGCCCAGAAACTCATCAGCTCCCCCGGCAAAAAAGATGGACTGTACTGGCCACCGGATCTCGACGGGGAGACCAGCCCGCTAGGCCCCCTCATGGCGAATGCCCAGGAGAAGGGGTACGAAATAAAATCGAAAGAGGCAGGTGCCGAACCACAGCCTTTCCAAGGTTACTATTACAAAATTCTGACCCGGCAGGGTGCACATGCTCCAGGCGGCAAGTATGACTATATCATCAACGGAAACATGATCGGTGGTTTCGCCCTCGTGGCGTGGCCGGCGGAGTATGGCCGTTCCGGAATCATGACGTTCGTGGTGAACCAAAATGGGCGTGTCTATCAAAAAGACCTCGGCCCCAGGACTGAGGCCATTGTAAAAGGAATGAAGGAATACAATCCAGACAAGTCCTGGATGGTCTCTTCAGATTAAAGACAATTTCGTTATAGACCATCACGCCCGGACAAAGCAGTTTTCGACTTAACCCGGTCTGGGCGCAATTCTTGAGGCAGACGGTTTTATCTCCGATGGAGCGGGAATGGTGTTGCCGAAATCGGTGGGGAGGTCTTCGGGTAATAGGCTTGTGAGGGCCTCGCGGTCGAAACGGCTGGAGGCGACGAGGCGGCTGCTTTGATTGCGCACGGCGGTTTCGAAGAAGTTCCGCATTTCCCGGGCGTTACCAAATTGTTCGTTGCGCCGGGCGTAAAGATTTTCAAAAACCTGCTGTGCCTGCTTTTCCGCTTCCGGCGAGCAGACCAGGCCGCTTTGGGCGGCCATGCGATGGAAGATTTCCTGCAACTCTGCCGGTTGGTAATCGGGGAACTTCAGGTAGTTGGTGAAGCGTGATTCCAATCCGGGATTGGAGGCGATGAATTGCTCCATCGGTCGGGTGTAGCCGGCCACGATCACGATCAACCGGTCACGGTCGTCCTCCATGCGCTTGATAAGAGTCTCGATGGCTTCGGAGCCAAAATCTTCCGCTCCCCGTCCCGCCAGCGCGTAGGCTTCGTCAATGAAGAGAATTCCGTCGAGCGCCGCATCGATGGCCGCATGAGTGCGCACGGCGGTTTGACCAACATATTCGGCGACGAGCCGGCCGCGGTCGCACTCGATGACATGTCCGCGCCGCAGCAAGCCAAGCGATTTATAGATCCGGCCCATGAACCTGGCGACGGTGGTCTTGCCGGTGCCGGGGTTGCCGAAGAAAACGCTGTGAAGGCTCGCGCGCACTGTGGGCAATCCCTGTTGCCGGCGCACCACCTGCATCCGGGCGAAATTGGCGGCGCGACGCACTTCCGTCTTGACCGACTCCAGCCCAACCATCGCATCCAGTTCCTTCAGGATGGTGTTAAGGTCTTCCTCGCTCACGCCCGGATCGGCGGCGCGGGCGGCAAAATCCACGGCGTAGTTTCTGGAAACCTCGGTGAATTGCGCGGTGAGCACAGCCGTGCGGCGGCGCTCCGCCTCGGAGATCCTGCCGTCGAGGTTTGAAAGAGTCGCGGCGAACGATTGCAAGGTCTGCCGCACAAATTCAACGGCCACAGGTTGCAAACCCAGATCGAGTGCGTGGCGCGTGTACAGCGCAAGAATTTCATGAATCCCCTGCTTGTCCGCCTGGCGCAAAATATTTCTGACCTGATCCATGGCCTTGCGCCCGCCGCCCTTGCCAAGCCAGCCGAGAAAGACGTCGGGATCTCCGTTGGAAGCGGCGTAGCCGGATTCAAAAAGCGCCTGCGCCTCGTCCAGTCTTGCGGCCAGCCCGGAAATGCAAATGGAAAGAGAACCGTAGGCCAGCAATTCTGAGGCACCCTCCATCAGACGGCCCCACAACGAGAAGACCAGCAGGCGATTCAGAGAGTGCAGATCGTCAATCAAATCAAACTCCTCTTCCCCGATGCATTTGACTGTCAGCAACGGTGGTGTGAGGATTTCCGCGCATTCGATCAGCAGGCGCAATTGCAACAAGGCGCGCAACAACGCCACTTCATGAGCAACCTCATACCCAAAGACGTGTGCGCGCCAGTCGCTGTGGCGGAGCAACTGATAATGGCGGCGAACGGAAGCATCGAGGCACGCCCGCAACCGCTCGGCGTCATCCCCGGTAAAGAGCGACAGCGACTGGTAGTAATTCAGCAGGTAATCGCTCGTCATGGCATCGAGCTCGGTTAACTCTTCGCGCTTGAAGGTGATGGTGCGGTCCGTTTTGGGGTTGCGAAAAAGCGTGGTGAGAACCGAGCCGGGAAGCAGTGACTCATGGAGGGGCACGCTCATGCGTGCGGGTTCATCAGTGCGCGGCAAAGAAGCTGGCGCCCGGGTGGCTTGCTCCAACTCATGCGCATGGTGCAGACATTCTTCCAACCGCTGGCGCACCTTGTTTTCGTCCGACCTGGATTGCGGGTTTCTTTCCATGCACCAAGAAGTTCCCCGACCCGCATTTGTTTGGCAAGGGGCAACTGCACTGGGAAGCCCAGCGCGGCGGGTTGGGACGCGCTGGGCGCTGGATGTACGCACTTCATGTAATTGAATATTTTCAGTGGAATGCCATGCTATCACACCAGCCCCAGCCGTTTCGGAGTCTTAGGCAAAGCAAGATAAAACGGCAACATCCTAACATTAAAGAGTCATCAGGAAGGCCACAGCCTTCAATTTACACCATCACGGGAATGTGCCTGATCGGTTTGGCAACCCCGCAAAACATGCCTCGCTCATGGCAGGCCTGGAGACGCTGACATCGATTTTCAAAGCAAGGCGGCAAATATCTCTTTTATGAGTTGCTGCCTAGTGTTGCACAGTACTTACCGGAACGTTTTTTGAATTCAAGATTTAAGGCCTCGTGACCATAGCCCTGGCCTTAATCTCGTGATGTTCATTCAAGTGCGCAGTTCATAACCCGAGAAAGCGGCGGGAGCGAATCGAATTATCCATTTCCGCTCAGGCAAAGAAACATCAGCAAGCAATACCAATGGCATGAAAATCCATTCATTCAAGCTGACGTATGAGCTCGGACCACTTCGTATCATTGCCAGAACCGTTGCATCCGGTGTGCTTGAGACAAAGGCACCGTTTAACGACGAACTGAGGGCGCTGCGCGAGCGGGCTGTCGCATGGTTCAAGGCAGTGGCAGTCCTCGGTGTCGGGCTTGCCGTCGTGATGGGTGTGAACACCTCCGCAACAGGTGATGAGGTTATAAACAAGGGCACCAATTCCAGCGGAGAAAAAGCGTCCAGCAATTCGAAAGCAGCCGGGAACGCTGGCACAAACATTTTTGTTACCATCTCCCCTTCACAATCCTTGAGCGGGCCGACTTCGCAATTTAAATTGGATCAGCCGGGAAAGTATACGATTCGCGCCAGACGATGGGTCCATCACCTGCAGGGCGACGGCTACGCTCAACTTCAATCTGGCACCACCACCATTACGATCTTGAAAGCCGCCAACAACGGAGACAGAACAAACCCAGGAGCCAGGGCAGAGCTCCCGTCAATCCGTTGACTGGCGTGCTGGAAAGAAGATTAGAAAACCCCAGCAAAAACTAATATGAAAACACCACTAACAAGAAAGTTAAGTCAACCGTCCATCTCATTAATCATTCAACGAACAGGCATGATTGCCGCCACGCTGGCACTGGCCTTTGCACCCGGACGTGTGCTGGCGCAACGTTCCATGGGCATTGATGTTTCCTCCTACCAAGGCACTCCCAACTGGTCGAGCATCAAAGGCTCCGGCATCAGCTTTGCCTGGGCCAAAGCCACTGAAGGCACCTACTTCATCGATGCCGATTTCACTTACAACGCTGGCAATGGCAAGTCTGCTGGTGTGATCATGGGCGCTTATCATTTTGCCCGTCCCGACCTGACCAGCCCCAGCTCAGAGGCCAGCTACTTCTGGAACGAAGCTGGCTCTTATATCAAAGGTGACGGCAAGACCCTCATGCCGATGCTGGACATGGAAACCTGGAATGGCGTGGTGGGCGCGAGCAGTTATTCCGACTGGGCGAACAAGTGGTGCAACGCCATCGTCTCCGATGCCAACGGGGCAGGAGCGAAGATCAAACCCTTCATCTACGTTAGCTCCTGCAACGCCTGCTACTTTGACACCAGCGTTTCGGGGTGGAATTCCGACCTGGCCAATTACAACGGCCAAAATCCTCAGACCGGCGGTCCCTGGAATGTTTGCGGCAATTGTGCCGTTTGGGGCTCGGGCGTCTGGACTGCGTGGCAGTTCACCTCCAGTGGCTCGGTCTCCGGCGTTTCGGGCAACGTGGATATGGATGTGCTCGGTGGCAGCCTCGCGGCGGTAACCGCCACGAGCACTGCTGATCCGCATATTGATCCCTGCGTGGCGAGGAACTCCGATGGGCACATGGAACTCTTCGCCGTCAACAAGAGCGGGATTCTTCAGCATAATTATTTTGGCACTGGCGGCTGGAGCGGCTGGCTCTCACTGGGCGGCTTCACTTTTGCCGCAAACACCCTTCCCGCAGTGCAGATGAATTCTGATGGCCGACTGGAGGTTTTCATTATCGGCACCGACGGGCATTTGGATCACATTTACCAACAAACCGCAGGCGACAGCACGAGCTGGTCCGGCTGGGGTCAGGTTGATAACAGCTACACCTTCACACAAACCGCCTGTGTCGCGGCCAATGCAAACCAGGACGGGCGCATCGAAGTATTCATCGTCGGGACCGGCGGTGGATTGTGCCATATCAATGAAAACACGCCTGGCAGCAGCACGAGCTGGTCTGCCTGGAGTCAGTTGGGCGGCACTTGGGACCAGAATGTCTGCATCTCCGCTGGCAACGATCTGGATGGTCGTCAGGAGGTGTTTCTGATTGGCAATACGGGCAATCTCTATCACATCTATCAAAATGTTATTAATGGCGGTTGGTCAGGATTTGCCAATCTCGGTGGGTCGTGGTCTCAGACTGCGCGGACGGCTTTGACGCGCAATGCCGATGGGCGTTTGGAAATTTTCATCATTGGCAGTACTGGCTCCCTCTATCACGCTTATCAAACTGCGGCCAATGGCGGCTGGTATACCGGTTGGCCAAGCATGGGAGGATGGACGTTCTCTCAAAATGCCAAACCCGTGGCGGCCCTTAACAGCAACGGCACCCTGGAGGTTCTGGTCATTGGCACTGATGGCCACATGGACCGCATCAATTCCGCCAACTGGGGATCGTGGTCGAGCCTGCCCTCGACTCCGGTGTTCACGCAGGAGATCCGGCCCTGTCTCGGAGTCAACTCCGATGGCCGTCTGGAAGTCTTCACGACAGCGCCCACCGGCGACATGGTTCACGCCTACCAACAAACACCCAGCGGCACCTGGTACGGCTGGCCGACGCTTGGCGGAAGCTGGAATTAGAATTAGTACCCGGCCAAACCCCGTCCACCAAGCCCACCTACAGGCTTGGTGGACCTGAATTGAAATTTTCGCGCCGCGCAGAATTTATGGCACCCATTTCATTAATAATTCCAACAGCCTGACCGACGGACGTTTATTTGGAAATTTTAAACTCCGAAAACTGCGGATTAAACTCCTCGGTCGATGTGCTGATGGCGACGACGCCAGCCTGAAGTTTTTTCCGCCATTTGTTCGGGATCTTCCTGGAACCGAGTTCGTCCCAATGGTCGCCGTTGAGGCTGACTGCGCCAGTTATCTTTGAACCGCGCCGTTGCAGGCGGAGAAAGACCGGGCCGGTTTTCGGAAGTGGATGGTCGCCGGTCATTCCGATGCGTTGCAGGTTGCCGTTGATGCGGATTTCGAAGTTGGCATACGGGACCGGACCTTCGCCAGGATGCTGCAGGACGGCGCGGGCGAGGGTGACGACGTTTTGCGGGTTAGCCATGACGACAAGACCGGCGCCGTTATAACCGACCCGGTTTTCCTGCGTCGATTCCTCCCCGGGCGCAAACCGGCCGTCTACTCGAACCTGAATGGTGAAATCCCCCTTGACTTGGCGAAGCACGCGTGGCGCGTTGACCCGGTCGATCTCCGCAGCCAGGTCATGAGCGTGGGCCGAGCCCGGCACGTGGATCAGGAGCGTGTCCTGGGCGACGAAAAATTTGCAGTCGCCATCTGGATCGACAACCTGACCCCAGCGGGGCAAATTGCTTTCTACTTCTGCATGCGCTGGTTCGCGTTGGCAACTGCCGGTGGCACAAGAGGAAGCAATGACGGCCACCAGGCATGGCATCAGGAACCTCAAGAGGGACTGGGCGTTGAAAGCGATTATGATAGAGAATAGCGATGTCCTCTTTATGCTTTGATTAACCATATTGGCGCAGGTTCTTACTTTTTCAAATCTTTGAGCTTTCCATTGGCTCCGGCAAACTTGCTCCAAATTTGACGGCGGATGTAGGCAGTCTTTCAAAAAGCCCGATCCGAGTCAACCGGTCTAAAAGATGGAAAATGCTGGAGTTTTGCCGTGAGGAAAAAAGTGTTGCTTCAAGTGAGTGACGAAAATTGCTCTGGCCATGAACCGTGACGACCGCTCCTTTCACATTTCATTTGGTTCCCGCTGAGTCGCTGGCGGAAAGGGTGTTCGTTGCGGGCGGGGTTTTTAGTTCGGGGAATTCCTTGTAAGCGCCTAATTGTTCCGCTTCGGATGGGTACAAATTGCGGATGGTTCTGGCGGCGTCGAGACGGAGGATTCGATCTTGATCATGGAGAAACTGAGTGAGGATGGGCTGATAGGTTTGCTTCTCAGGGCAGATGTTATAGAGGCAGGAGAACGTCCATGCCCGGGTGTCTGAATTGGGGTGTTTGGCAAGTTCACCCAGGGCAGGCACCGCAGGTAAACCCTCTTTTCCGAGGTCGGCAAAACTGAGATAAGCCCATTCGTGTTTTTCGTGAGCGGTAGCCAAATTAAAATGGAGGCGCAACGTCCGGGGCAGGAACGAATTGACTCGTAACGTAAAGGTGGAATCGCGGGCTTCCAAATATTTAAGAAGTGTAGGGATCGCGTTGGTGCCAATGGCTTTGATGGCGACCATACTATCGCGATATTCATTGGATTGTGCATTTCCTGGTCGGTTGGCCGCACTCAGCCACTGGGCCATTGTCCTGCCTTTGTAGCTCGGTTCTTGGGGACGGGTAATATAGAAGGCGAAGAAGCCGAGGAAGAGGAGTGTGGCAGCGATTGTGATGGCACGTGGAGATTTCATTCCGGTTTTCAGGGGCACGATACCGAAACCGCCCGGGTTGGCGAGAAGGAAAGGAGACGCCACATTGCTTCCTGCATGGCGAACGCCGCGAAACGGTCTTCCACAGGGAATCTCAACATGAGTGCAAATAAGTTGGCCGCTTCTCGGTGCGGACCTTGGTAGTGGCTGGACTTTTCGTGTCCATAGTCCGACCATGCACATTTGATATCGAATGAACAATTCGCAGACATTAAAACATCGTGCTACTTGGGCGCTTGCGGCCTTGGCGTTAATTGGCGCGATGCTTAGCATTCCGCGCAGCCGCCCCAAGGACGCGCAAGGCTTCGTCATTCGCGGAGATTCGTACAATAAGAAAGGCGATATAGAAAACGCCATCAACGACTACACCGAGGCGATCCGACTCAGTCCAGGCGAATACATACTCTATTTCAAGCGCGCATATAACTACGATCTGCAAAAGGATTTCGACAAAGCAATTACAGATTATACTGAAGCCATCCGGCTGGAACCGCGAGAAGCAGGCCTTTATTTTAATCGTGGGTCTGAGTACGGCCAGAAGAACGAATTAGAGAAGGCAATTGCCGACTTCAACGAGGCCATCCAACTGAATACAAATCTTTCCAGTGCCTATAATGGTCGCGGGTACGCGAATTACAAAAAAGGTAACTTTGAGAAAGCTCAACCCGATTTTTTGCACGCCATATCCTTGGAGCCAACCAATGGTGTGGCATACGGCAATCTCGCGTGGTTGCTCGCTACTTGCCCGACCGATTCTTTTCGCAACGGTGAAGAAGCTGTTACACTTGCGACAAAGGCGTGCCAATTGACGAACTGGAAGAGTTGGCTCCGGATTGACATACTTGCCGCAGCGTACGCCGAAGTTGGTGATTTTGGGGTGGCAATCCAGTATCAACAGAAAGCCATGGGTTTTCTGGGTGTTAGAGAGAAAGACTGGCAGAAGATGCACGAGCGGCTTGAAATGTATCGGCAGAAAAGGGCATATCACCGTGCGGCGGAATGATTGATGGGGAAATTGCATCGTATCCGGGGGCTATCTATCAAGTCATGAACCGTGGCGACCACCGCGAAAGCGTCCTTCTCAAAGGTCCTCAAAAACATAGTGTCATTACTTTGGTTTGACCCCTTTTTTGGGTGCTTTGAAGCTTGTTTCAAAATCTTTACCGACGGGCAGCGAGACCTTGGAATAATATTCCAAGTTGGATGTAATACCACTGACTCGGATAACCACGTTAGGTAGCATTACCTGCTGCAAATCACTGGGCACGTTTTTTGCATCCTTACGAACCCATTCAGCTTCGTAGAATGGAAAGGCAAAGTAGTGTTTTGGATCATGCTCTTTGTTGCCGAATGTAATCTGTTTAAAAAAAGGGGCATGGAAATTTTCATCTTTGTGGCCCTGCAACTTGAAATACTCTTTTGCTAGGCGAAATGCCGTTTCTTCGGTAAGGAGGTTGGTCTTTGCAGCCACACTCGCAAGTTCAGAAAGCGGACGGTTCTCTATCAGCGCGCTCATTGATGGATTAACAAGCTTAAAATAACTAACCTCGACATTGGTGTCGTGCACGGCAAAGAAGAAGGCAAAACGATTGGATACCATGATTCTCCCAGTGGCAGAAAACTCAGGATTATTTGTAATATAATTTATTCGAAAAGAATTGATTTCATTTGGACTAAAATTGGGATCTAGAGGCACCCTATTGCGCCGGGCGAATTCGCGGACAGTTTGAATAATCTGCCCGCGCTCGGCATCTTCAGCCAACACAGGCAGGGCGATGAGCAGCACCAAGCACCAGAACACTGCCCCACCTCGTGATCGTAATGCTAATCTTTCCATTTTAAATCAGTCGCTCCAAACACTCTCGGAAGCTTCTTTACTGGCTTTCTTATATTAGCCAGCTTGATAGCTGTCGACAATTCAACTTCAAAATCCCTAGACCCAGCGTTATATATCCATTCCTGGAAAAAGGCTTCTGTGAAATCTATTTGTGAGGAATCAAGGATACTATCTGCGGTAACAGTTTCCCATCCCATATAGGCACGCTTTTTAAAAGGCGTCGGTCCAAATTATTGATACAAATCACCCGCGCCGCTGGCCTCCCTACATGTCGAGGCAATTACGTTTTTAATATCCGTGGGCCAGCTATTACACCCTGAATCGTGGTGACTGCAGCGAAGCCGTCTTCCCGAAAGAACTTCAAAATGAGCGTAAATACGTTGAACCACCATTACGGGCTCACATTAATTCCCGCTTATTTCATGGAACATCAAAATGAGAATGGATGGATTGCAGAAGAATCCATGGTCACCAAACCTCCAAAAACTCTGTTCAAATATATTTCTCCACGGGGTATTCAAATTATTGAAAATTTGAGCATCCGGTTCACACAACCATCGTGCCTGAATGACCCATTTGAATTACTGCCCTGCTTTGATGGATTCTGCGAAGAAGGAACGGTTGACACTCTGACCGACATTGTAATTCGCAAGCAATATCGACGGTACATCATAGAAGGTGGAAACCTGAGTTACGAAGATTTTAAAGTCATCCAAGTAAGGCATAATCAGCAAACGTTTGACTACCTAAAGGGCAACCCTGGTTTCTTTAAAAGCAGGTTGAACACGGTCCAAGATCCAAATCTTGATAATACTCTGGGCATACTTTGCCTTTCGGAAAACAAGGACAGCATCTTAATGTGGTCTCATTATACTGATTCACACAAAGGATTTCTCATAGAATTTGATCCAGGCCATGGCTATTTTCTTCCACCCGATGGCAATCCAGCGGTCACAGTAGGGACATTGGTGAAGGTTCAATACTCCAAATTCCGTCCAAGAAGCGGTATATTGGAAGGGTATAAAGATTGCATTTCTTTTATCACAAAGAGCGAGCAATGGAAATATGAAGAAGAATGGCGCGTCTTTAAAGAGCTTGCGAAATCCGATCAGCAGAAGAAAACACAAACAAGCACGATACATCTGTTTAACATTCCTCCTGGCTGCATTAAGAGCATCACGATGGGTGCGAGAATGGAATTTTCAGACCGGCTGAAACTTACTGAAATTTTAAAAAGCAATTCTAAGCTCCGGCACGTAAAGTTATATCAATCCCACATTCATCCAGATGAGTTCAGGCTAAAATATGAACAGGTAAAGTTTCCTCGCATCCTACCCAGCCCACGTCATTAAGTAATGTGTTTTTCAGAAAAGCATAACCAGGGCGATCCTGATTATTTACACAAATTGCTCTCGTCTTTGCGGCTTCCCTGAATGAAGAGGCTAATGACGGGGCATGCTTCAATGCTTTCGAACCCTAGTGGTTTCAACCCCTCTCCTACCTCTCCCCTTCGCTGCGAATGGGAGAGGAATTTTTTGTCATTTTACCCAGGGTAGCACCTTAAAAGCAGGTGCAACCGCTGGGCTGTATTATTCAACCCGCTTTGGGGTTGGTCGGTTAGGCTTCGCTATTGAAGGAGGGAGGAAATAAAGATTTTTAACCACGAAATACTCGAACCACGCGAAAGGGGAACGGGGGCGAGGATGGAAGATGGAGGGTGGGATCGCTGGTTGATTTTGAAATGCGGGGTATCTTTTGCGAACCAATGTTAGATACTCCTCACGTCGTCTCCTACTTATATTTTGTAGGAGGCGAGGTGACGAGACTCCAGCATTGCAGCCTCATTTTCTTTTCATGGACGGACGCACAAGATTACCAGCATCGGATTGACGCAGCTTTGCATAAATTCTCCAGAACTTTGGCCAATAATCTTCTGCCAGTGGATTTAGCTTTGGATAGCCAGGCAGGACCGAGCCGGTGAATGCCCAGTCTTCTGGTTGGTTCGCCAGCGTCGCGCGAACCGGATTTGCCGCGACATAAAAGCATACCTGAGCGAAGGCATTTCGTTTTCTTTGCTCCGCACGCAACACGGCATCATGCGCCTGGGGTTGGAATTTGGCGGGTGACAACTCCGGCTCAAGGTGGGTGCGCAGAAAGGACATGCCGTTAAGTTGATCGGTGTCGCGCCGTAAACCCATCCAGACCAAATGTAGGTGGTCGGGCATCAAACAATATATGGGACAAACCAGATCTTCCCGCGCTGCCACGTGGAACATCAACTCGCGGAAAAAATGGTGAAAACATGGATTGAGCCAGCCTTTGGCCCGGTCGAATACCGTCAACGTCCACATGACCACGGCGTCGCCCTGATAATCCTCCCGGCACAAACGCGGTAAATTGAACTTGCGATTTAGCGGGTCGCGCGGCGGTTTGACCGGCGGCTGGAATTTCATGGATTGAGGTTAAGGGAAATGTTTGTTTGCGTCGAGGGTGGGCAGTGGGCTGTTTTGAAGACAAGGTTAGATACTCCTCACGTCGTATCCTACGTAGATTTTGTAGGAGGCGAGGTGGAGGGGTGAGGGCGGGGCGAACATCGAACGTCCAGAGGCGTGTTTAAAGCATAGAATTTACTAAGTTAGCTTAATAATTATTGACAGTGTGAAATAAATATCGAAATATATATTGACATAGTATGTCTATTTTAGTATTTATGTCTCACAATTAAGTAAAGAGCTGAGACCGACTGGTCTTGGTTCCAAGGACTGGAAAAGCATTTTTCAGTGAAAACCAGCAAACAAACCAAATCTAACAATCAACCAAACGGAGGTATTTATGGCAAGGCGTCGTGGAAGAATTGCACGGTTACCCAA